>NZ_JABXWS010000047.1:0-73833 GCF_015594425.1 Novosphingobium sp. HR1a | reverse complement strand
GTACGACGCGACGAGTAGNGNGNGNGTTTTCGTATTCCCAGCCCCTCCACCACCCGCTGCGCGGGCGGTCCCCCTCCCCATCGCTGCGCGACAGGGAGGACAAGCGCGAAGGGCGTGGCAGCCTGAACCGCCACGCCCCCGCTGCTCAGGCATCGGTCCTAGAGGGTCTCAGACCGCGCCGAGCGCGTGCTCTCCGGCCTCGCCCTGCTTGATGGGCTTGCCGGTCAGGAGCTTGAAGGCGCCCTTGAGGCCCATTTCCGAAGTCCAGACTTCGGCATCCTCGATCTCGAAACGCAGCATTACGACCGAAGCGTCGGCCTTGCCGGCGGGAAACCATGCCTCGACGGCGTTGTTCCAGTGCTTGTCGCGCACGGCCGGATCGGTTTCCTCGACCAGCGTACCGTCGATGCAGGCGAAGACCTCGTGCCCCCGCGTCATCACCTGACCCATCGCCTTGCCGCCGCCGCCGATGCGGTTGTCACGCTTGGTGAAGAACCAGATCGCGTGATGGGCGTCCTTGTCGAGCTGTGCCGTCATCGGCTCGGCGTGGGCATGTCCGCCCTGAAGGCTCATCATGATGAACGGGCTGGTCTGGAACGCTTTCCAGAAATGCTCGCGGATGTCCTTGTCCATGGTCCGTCTCCGTTATGGTTGATCGAGAAGGCAACGCGCCGCCGGGATCGGGCGTTCCCCCGCGTTCGCCGCAGGGGAGGCCCGAGCCGGCGTATTGCCGGCTTTATTCGCGCGCATCGCCGGGCAGTTCCTTTTCGGCCGTCGCCAGTTCCTTCGGCTTGCGCTTCTCGAACACTTCGGCGAGTTCCTTCTCGGTTTCGGCCGAGAGCTTTTCCGCCGCTTCGGGGAACATCTCCTCCTCTTCCTCGTCGATGTGGTGGAGGTAGCGGTGGCGCATTTCCTTGAACTTGGTCAGCCACGCGGACGAACTCATGTCGATCTCGAACAGTTCGCCGAGGAAGTCGTCGATTTCCTTGTGCTCGGACACCGAGTGGCGGGCCTCGTCGCGCAGGTCCGGGTTGCCGAGCATCGTCGCGTAGAGCGATTCCTCCTCGGCGGCGGCGTGGGCCTGGAGTTCCTTGCGCAAGGCTTCGAACAGGTCCTTGCGCTCGTCGCTGGCGCCCTGAGTCTCGCCGAGCTGCTCGAGGAGCTTGCGATGCTTGTCGTGGTCGGCCTTGAGATCGCGGAAGATGCGTGCGTCTGCCATGGGTGTCTCCTGTGGTTTGTCTTTGCAGGAAGGAACGGCGGGATCGCGTTCCGGTTTCCGACAACCCGTTTGCCCCCCCGTGCGTTCTCGAAAGGGAGAGACAACGGACAAGACCCCATGCTGATGACGCGCCAGACGATTTCGCGCCTGAAATTCGCCGATGACGGCGCCCCCGGAATCACCCGCAAGCCGGTGCGCGGCAGCAAGTGGGCCTACTTCGATGCGGACGGAGCGCGGATAAAGGATCGCCTCGAGATCGACCGGCTCAACGCCATCGCCCTGCCGCCCGCCTACGAGCGGTGCTGGTTCTCGGCCGACCCCGATGTCCACCTGCTGGCGACGGGCTACGACGCGTGCGGGCGCAAGCAGTATCGCTATCATCCCGACTGGCGCCAGTCGCGCGAGACGATGAAGTTCGACCGCTGCGCCCTGTTCGGCGAGGCGCTGCCGGTGCTGCGGGCGCGGGTGGACGCGGACATCGCTTCACGCAAGCTGACGCGCGAGCGGGCGATCGCCTCGGTCGTGGCGCTGCTCGATACCGGGGCGATCCGGGTGGGGAACGAGTGCTACGCCAAGGCCAACAAGAGCTTCGGCGCGACCACCCTGCGCAACCGGCACGCGAAGATAGAGCGCGGCGCGCTGATGCTGCGCTTCAAGGGCAAGTCGGGCAAGCTGCAGCAGATCACCTGCGACGATCCCGGCCTCGTGCGCTGTGTGCGCAAGATGCAGGACCTGCCCGGCCAGCACTTGTTCCAGTACGTCGACGAGGAGGGCGAGGCGATTCCCGTCCACAGCCACGACGTCAACGCATACCTTGCCGAGACGATGGGCGAGGGCTTCACCGCCAAGCACTTCCGGACATGGGCGGCGAGTACGATGGCCTTCGCGATGCTGGTCGGGAACCCCGGCCTGTCATTGCGGGCGATGCTGGACGAGGTTGCGCAGTGCCTCGGCAATACGCCCGCGATCGCGCGGAAGTCCTACGTCCACCCGGACGTGATCGCGGCGGCCAAGGGCGATCGGGGCGCACCCGAGGTGCCCGAAAGCCTGCCGCGCAAGACCCGCTGGATGAGCCGCGAGGAGCGCGGGTTGCTGGCGTTTCTCACTTCGTCGTCCCAGACTTGATCCGGGACCGGTGGCTGTCTTTAGGCGCGTCATGTCGCGGGGGCTTCGACAAGCTCAGCCTGACCCTTCGACAAGCTCAGGGTGAGCGGAGTTAGTGTAATGCCTCTCAAACCCGCTCAGGCTGAGCTTGTCGAAGCCCCCGCAGTCTCAGCGCGACGACGTCCGGTAAGCCCCCAATGTTCCGATCAGCACCAGCACGCCGACGAGCGCCACGCCCGAGCAAGCAAGCGCAAGATCGGAATTCCCGGTCGCGTCCACCATCCACCCGAACAGCGGCGGACCGAACGCGGCGCCGAGGCTGAACAGGCCAAGGATGGCGCCGTAGGTCGCTCCGTAGTTCTCCAGTGCGGCGTAGCGGCTGGTGAAATAGGCGAGCATGTCCACTTCCGCTCCGGCCGCGAGGCCGAGCAGCAGCGCGGCCGGGATCGCGGGGCCGTCGAGCCACAGGATCACGCAGGCGATCACCGGCGAAGTCAGGAACAGCACCGCCACGCGCGGGGCGTGGAAGCGGTCGAACAGCCAGCCGACGAAAGCGCGGGCGAAGACCACCGCGATGCCGATGAAGGCGGCCACTCCGGCGGCCGGCGCGGGCGGCACCCCCCGGTCCACCAGCATCGGCACGAGATGGACGATCAGAGCCGCGACGATGACGCCCAGCAGGAAGCCGATCAGGGCGATTTGCAGCGTCTTGCGGGTGATCTCGATGCTGCCGCGCTCGCGCTTCTCGGCGGCGACGCGCTCTCCGCGCCCGGTCAGGAGGCTGACGGGGATGCCGATCACGGCGATGACGATGGCGATGGCATGAAGGCCGGTGCGCCAGCCCTGCGCCGCGATCACCGGGCCGAGCAATGCGGGCGCGAGGATCGCCGCCATGCCGGAGCCCGTCAGCATCAGCCCCAATGCGAAGCCGCGCCCGGCATCGAAGCGCAGCGAGACGACGCGCGCCCAGATCGCCGGGGTCGTCCCGCAGCCCGCCAGAGAGACGAGCAGCCACAGGCCGTACCACGCGGTCAGCGACGGCCCGGTCTCGGCCAGCGCCACTAGGGCAAGCGGCGTGGCCAGATAGCTGGCGATGGCGATGGTGCGGTTGCCGAAGCGGTCGGCAAGGCGCCCCACGACAGGGGCGGAGAGGAAGATGCCCAGTTGCTGGAACGTCGCCGCGCCCGAGACTTCGGCGCGGGTCCAGCCGAACTCGGCCTGAAGCGGCGTCACGAACAGCCCCAGTGCGTAGAACCCCACGCCCATCATCCCCACCCCGATCGCCAGCGCGGCGGCAAGGACGGTCGGCCATCCGGCGGCCAGTTCGCTGCGGGCGGTAAGCGAGGGTGACGCAAGGGTGCTCATGGTCGCAGTGGTGCCATGGATCGGCGCGGTTGTGCAGATGCGAGATGGCGGGAAGTCGCAGGGCGAATATCCGTGCGGCGTGTGCGGCGGGGGCTTCGACAGGCTCAGCCTGAGCGGAATTGATAGGGCATTACGCTACTCCCGCTCACCCTGAGCTTGTCGAAGGGTCAGGCACAGCCTCTCGAAGCCCCATCGGCAAAGCGCGCCCCTTACCTACGAAGGAATTGGAAACCCGCGCGTCCCGCAGTAAGGAACGCGCATGAACCAGGCACGCATTCTCGTCATCACCACCGGCGGCACCATCGACAAGCAGTACTTCGACGCGCTGAGCGAGTACCAGATCGTCGAGAGCGTGATCGGCAAGCTGCTGGCCACCGCCCGCGTGGCGCATCCGTTCCGCGTCGTCGAACTGCTGCGCAAGGACAGCCTCGAACTCACCGACGAGGACCGCGCGCTGATCGCCGCGACGGTCGCCGGGGCGCCGGAAAGCCATGTCGTCATCACCCATGGCACCGACACCATGACCGACACCGCCGCCGCGCTCGCCCATATCGAGGGCAAGACCGTCGTGATGTGCGGAGCCATGCAGCCCGCCCGTTTCGCCGAGAGCGACGCGGCATTCAACCTGGGCATGGCGTTCGGCTGCTGCCAATCGGCCGGCCCGGGCATCTGGATCACCATGAGCGGCACCGTGTTCGACGCGCTGAAGGTCCGCAAGGACCGCGAGGCAGGCAAGTTCGTCGCGCGCTGAGGGCAGTTCTTGGGTATTTGACGTCGTCATTCCCGCGAAGGCGGGAACCCATCTCCTGACGTTTCGTGTTGCACTGGCATCAGATGGGTCCCCGCTTTCGCGGGGATGACGAAAGTGCTGCGCGCGGCCCCGAGCGCATGGACAGCGGCCGCTCTCACACAAATTTAACCACTGCAATCGTTGCGACAGGCCGGGTCTAGGGACAGCTCCCTAGGTCTGGCTTCGCAGGTCGATAACCGCCCCGGTGTACCCCTCGTCGGGTACGGGGGCCGCAGCGCGGTTTCCGGCGCTCCACCCGGAGGCCGTGGCTGCAACGAAGTTCAAGCTCGTTCGGCATCACGTCTCCCGCAGGACAGGACACGCGATGCTGGCGACGCCGATGACGACAACCGACATCCACGCGCCGCTGGTCCATGCCCCGATCGCCGCGCTGATCGTCGATGCGGCGGGCGTGGTCGCCTTCGGCAATGCCGCTGCCGCCTCGCTGCTGGCCGAGCCCGATGCCGAGGCGCTGCGCAACAGCCTGTTCTTCATGTGGTTCGCCGAAGACGATGCCGAGACGCTGCGGCAGATGTTCGAGGTCTTCTTCAAGGTTTCGATGGAGACGCGCGGCACCTGGTCGCGCCAGATGGTGCTGCACGGCGCCGACGGTTCGCGCCCGACCGTCACGATGACCCTTGCGCCCGTCGCGGGCGAGGAGGGCGACCGCGCGGTCGTCTACTTGCGCAACATGACGCGCGAGATCACCGCCGAGCGCCGCTTCACCCAGATGTTCGAAAGCATGCCGCTGGGCGTGGTGGTGGTGGACGGCAAGGGCCGGATCGCGCAGGCCAACGCCATGCTTGCGGTCCAGTTCGGATGGAAGGTGGAGCAGATGATCGGCCAGCCGATCGACATGCTGCTGCCCGAGCGATACCGCGCAAGGCACGGCGAGCAGATCTCCGGATACGCGGCCGCCCCCAAGTCGCGCCTCATGGGCGGCGACCGCGACGTCACCGCGCTGCACCGCCACGGGCGCGAGTTTCCCGTCGAGATCGCGCTCACCAAATTCGAGAGCAGCGCCCAGCCGCTCTACATGGCGATCGTCAGCGACATTTCGCACCGCAAGCGCTCCGAACGCGCGCTGCAGCAGACCAATGCGCAGCTGGAGGAGTTCACCTATGTCGCCAGCCACGACTTGCGCTCGCCGCTGCGGGGTATCGCCGACCTGGTAAGCTGGATCCGCGAAGACCTCGAAGGCACCGAACTGCCCGAGGACGTGGTGCACAACTTCGACCGCATCGCCCAGCGCATCGAGCGCTCCGAGCAGATGATCGACGACCTGCTGGCTTACGCCCGCGCCGGGGTGCGCGATTCCCGCATGCACCGCATCGATCCGCACGAACTGGTCGAGGAAGCGCTGGAACTGACGGCGATTCCCGAGGGGTTCGAGGTCGATGTCGACGTGCAGGGCGGCGACATCGTCGCCCCGCGTGCGCCGCTTTCCACTTCGCTGCGCAACCTGCTGTCCAACGCGGTCAAGCACCACGGCGGCAAGGAAGGCCACATCCGCATCGCCGTGCGCGAGGAGGGGCGCTTCACCGTCTTCACGGTGGAGGACGACGGGCAGGGCATCCCGCCCGGCAACGAGGACCGCATCTTCAAGCTGTTCCACCGCGCCTCGCCGGGGACCGACGGCGACGGGGTGGGGCTCGCCTTCACGCGCCGCATGATCAACGCCCATGGGGGCATGGTGACCGTCCAGGGCCGGGGTCCCCTCGGCGGCGCCAGGTTCGAAGTCCACTGGCCCCGCATACTTCTGCGAGAGAACGAAGATGATGATTGATCTGGTCGCACCCCGATCCGCACCAAAGAAAACTGCCAACTACAACGACGTGACCGTGCTGCTGGTGGATGACGATGACGTCGCGCGCGAAGGCGTGCTGCGCTCATTCCGCAAATACGAGGTGCCTTGCCGCACCGTCACGGCGGGTGACGGCGGGGAAGCGCTGGCGATCCTCACCGGCCGCCATCCGGACAAGCAGATAGAAACGCCGGTGATCGTGCTGCTGGACCTCAACATGCCGGGCATGGACGGTTTCCAGTTCCTCGACGCCCTGCGCGCCGACCCGGACCTGCGCCGCACGGTGGTCTTCGTACTCTCCACTTCGGCCCGCGATCAGGACCGCAGCCGTGCCTACGACGGGCACGTCGCGGGCTACATGGTCAAGTCCGCCGTCGGTCCGCAGTTCGCTCGCCTCGCCGATTTCATCGGCAAGTATGCTCGCACGCAGGAGCTGCCCTGACGGCGGCCCCCCTCACGCAAGGATTCCTTCCTCCCATGGACCACCTGCACAACGGTACTCAGGACATTCACGCGCTGATCGTCGATGACGACGACGTCGACCGGGAGAAATTGCTGCGCCTGCTGCGCCGCGTTCCCCGCAACATCACCGTGGAGCAGGCCGCCTCACAGGCCGAGGCGCTGGACATGATCCGCGATCCGCAGGCGCATTTCGACATCGTCTTTCTCGACTTCGGCCTGAAGGACGGCGACGGGCGCGACCTGCTGCCCGAGATCCGTGCCGAGATCGACCCCGACGTGCCGATCATCGCCGTCACCGGCCATACCGACGAGCAGATCGCGGCGGACTCGATCAAGTCGGGCATGACCGAGTTCCTGTCCAAGCGCTCGCTCTCGCCCGAGCGGGTCGCGGCCTCGGTCGAGGAGGGGAT
Source organism: Novosphingobium sp. HR1a (assembly GCF_015594425.1). NCBI lineage: Bacteria > Pseudomonadati > Pseudomonadota > Alphaproteobacteria > Sphingomonadales > Sphingomonadaceae > Novosphingobium > Novosphingobium sp. HR1a. The sequence continues at coordinate 66,679 of NZ_JABXWS010000047.1, read as the reverse complement.
CGCCTGGCGCAAGTACCGGCAGGACATGCGCCGCGCGGAGGAGGAACTGACGCACCGCTCGCTCCACGATCCGCTGACCGACCTGCCCAACCGCACGCTGTTCGCCGACAGGCTCTCGCAGGCCTGCGCGCGGGCGCGGCGCAGCGGCGATCCGTTCGCGGTGATGATGATCGACCTCGACCGCTTCAAGGAGATCAACGACAGCCTCGGCCATGCGGCGGGCGATGCGGTGCTGATCACGCTGGGCCGCCGCATGCGCGAGCACTTGCGCGAGGTGGACACGATCGCGCGGCTGGGCGGGGACGAGTTCGCGGTGCTGCTGCAGAACGTCGACGGCGAGGAGTCCGCGCTGGCCGTCGCCACCAAGCTGACCGAGCTGATCGAGCAGCCGATCGTCCACGACGGGCGGCTGCTCTACGTCGGCGCCTCGATGGGTATTTCGCTGTGCCCGCAGCTCGGCTTCTCGCCCGACGGGCTGACGGAAGCCGCCGACGAGGCGATGTACGAGGCCAAGCGCGGGGCCGAGAAGGCGGTGATCGCACGCGGCGAACAGCGCCGCCCGGTCCGCGCCGACGAGCGCACGCTGCTCCACGACATCGAGGACGCGATGGGCGCGCGGGCGTTCAACTGGCACTGGCAACCCAAGGTGGACATGCGTTCGGGCCAGGTGCTCGGCTTCGAGGCGCTGGTGCGCTGGACGCACCCCGACAACGGCCCGGTGCCCGCCGATGCGCTGATCGAGACGGTGGAGCAGTCGCACTTGCTGGAGGACTTCACGTACCTGACGCTCGACACCGTGCTGGGCCAGTACGCGCGGCTGGAGCCGGGGCTGGACGGTGCGGGCATCTCGATCAACGTCTCGGCGCGGATGCTGGAGCGGCCGGGCTTCGTCGGCCATGTGGTGGAATCCATCCGCAGGCACGGGGTCGATCCCGCGCATGTCGTGCTCGAACTTACCGAGACCGCGCTGATCGCTCACCCCTCGCAGGCCAAGCGGGTGATCGAGCAGTTGCAGGACCACGGCGTTTCGCTCTCGATCGACGATTTCGGCGCGGGGTTCACCTCGTTCGGCTACTTGCGCGAGTTCGCGGTGCGCGAGATCAAGATCGACCGCTCCTACATCGCGCGCTTTACCGAGAGCCGGTTCGACCAGTCGCTGGTGACCTCACTGGTGGTGCTGTGCGACTGCCTCGGCATTCCGCTGGTGGCCGAGGGGGTGGAGAACCCGGAGACGCAGGCGATGCTGGTGGCGATGGGCTGCACTTGCGGCCAGGGCTACGGCATCTGCCGCCCGATGCCTTACGAGGACGTGCGCGGCTGGGTCGACGGCTGGAATGCCACGCATGGGGAGCAGCGGATGCGGGCGTGAGGGCTACTCGTCAGCCTCCGGAGCCAGCTGCTGGGGAATATCTCGCCGGGCATCGAGCACGCGCCAGACGTCGATGTGGTCGGGCTGTTCGATATAGAACACGATCTGCGGGAAGTTCCGCAGGCGGCGATGACGCAGCCCGGGCACGTCGAGTTCATGGGCATAGCGTGGTGAGCCGATGCCCGGGTGCTCGCCGATGGTGCGATAGGCCGCCTGCAGCGCGTCGATGAAATCGAGCACAACCGGGGCCCCCGCATCGCGCATGTAGTGATCGATGGTGTCCCGGACGTCGAGATGAGCCCGTTCGCGCGGGACTACGGGCTTGGCGGTCATTCCGAGTGGCGGACCCGGCTTCTCAAATCCTGAAAGTAGGCATCGTCCGCCGTTGCACCTGGAGCGGATCGGGCACCGTCAAGCAGCAGGTCGCGCAAGGACTGGCGGTCCTGTTCCTTGCGGATCAGGTCACGCACATACTCGCTGCTGCTGTCGTAGCCGCCGCCGGAAACCTGCCGATCGACGAACTGCTTGAGCGGTTCCGTAAGCGAGATGTTCATCGTGGTCATCCCGTAAAATCTACGCCCATGGCAGAGTTTGGCAAGGGGCTCCTACCGCCCCTTGATCACCCGCCCGATCGCCGAGCGCACGTCGCGTTCGCCGTAGGGTTTGGTCACTACCGGAACGCTCTTGAACGCGCCGGACTGCAGCGAGCGTTCGCCGTAGCCGCTGGCGAAGATGAAGGGGATCGCCCGCGCTTCCAGTTCGTGGGCCACCGCCTCGCTGGTATCCTTGCCGAGGTTCACGTCGAGCATCGCGAAGCTCACGTCGGAGCCTTCGAGAATGCCCAGCGCGGCGTTGACGGAGCCCGCGATGCGGCAGTCGGTGAAGCCGAAGCCGCGCAGCACGTCTTCCGCCTCCATGGCAATGATCACATTGTCCTCGACGATCAGCGCCGCGCCGGAGCCCAGTTCCTTGGTGAACTCGGCGGGTTGCGGAGGCTCGCTCACCGGCTCGCGCAGGACCGCGCCGGGGGTCTCGAAGCCGGAGATATGGTCGGAGGGGATCAGGAACAGCGCGTGCAATCCGTCCACCGGGTAGATCACCGAGGCCGAGCCGCCCAGTTCGTGCGGAATCGTGCGCTCTATGATGGTCGAGCCGAAGCCGCGCCGGGTGGGTTCCCGGACCGGCGGACCGCCTTCCTCGCGCCAGTCGATCTCCAGTGCGCCGTCGTCGCTGCGGTTCAGCGTCACGGTGACTTGCCCGTGCGAATCCGACAGCGCGCCGTACTTGCACGAATTGGTCATCAGTTCATGGATCACCAGCGCCAGCGTGGTGAAGGCGGCGGGGGCGATCAGCGCGTCCGGCCCGTCGATCACCACCCGGTCCAGCGAGTGGCTGGCATAGGCGTCGGTCTCGGTGCGGATCAGGTCGTAGAGCGAGGAGGGCGACCAGTCCTTGCGCGTCACCTGATCGTGTGCGCGGGCGAGGGCGTGGATGCGGCTGCCGACGATCTCGGCGAACTCGTCGATCGTGCGCGCGCCTTCCTTGCTCTGGGCGACGAGGCCGCGGATCAGGTTGAGGATGTTGCGAACGCGGTGGTTCAGTTCCGCGATCAGCATGTCCTGCTGCTGGCTGGCCTGCTCGCGCTCGACGTTGGCGGCGTCCGACAGGCGCAGCACGACTTCGAGAAGGGTGATGCGCAGCGCTTCGGCGGAAGAGACTTCCTCGTCGGTCCAGGGACGCGAATAGCCGCGCCGCTCCTCGCGCCAGATCTCGAAGCTCTTGCGCGGGGTCAGGCGCGCGCCGTTGGGGCCGAGTTCGATGGCCTTTTCGGGATTGCCCGCCCACTTCACCTCACGCACCGCCTCGCCCCGGAACAGGACGATGTAGTCGCGCGGGGAACGGCTGACCGGCAGGGCCAGCAGGCCCGATGCCTTGTCCGCCCATTCCGCCGCAGGCGGGTAGACCGCGGAAATGTTGTCCGATGCCCAGACCGTGCTGGCCCCGGCGGTGTTGAGGAACCGCGCGAGGGTGGCGAACTGCGTCTGATCGGGCACCGCGCCGTGGCCGATGAAGCGGCCGTCCACCCAGCCGACGACGCCGTCGAAGGGGATCACCTGCCGGATCGAATCGGTGAAGTCGTCGAAGGCTTCCAGCAGCGATCCGCCGCCGGCGACGCGGGCCATGATCTCGTCGTGGAGGCGCATCGATTCCGCGCGCTTCTCGGTCGAGAAATCGGTCTCCTTCTGCTCCAGCAGGTAGGAGAAGAATTCGCCGAACAGCTCGCTCGCGGTGCGTACCGAATAGGACAGCGTCAGCGGCGAATAGTGGTGGCAGGCCATCAGCCCCCACAGCTTGCCGCGCCGCATGATCGAGACCGACATCGACGCCTTCACGCCCATGTTGCGCAAGTATTCGATGTGGATCGGCGACACCGCGCGCAGGCCCGACATCGACAGGTCGAGCGGATCGCCGTTGGGATTGGTCGCGGGGATGATCGGCACCGTCGGGTCGTCGACGTCGCTGATGATGCGCAGCAGGTTGCGGGTGTAGAGCTTGCGCGCCTGCGCTGGAATGTCGGACGAGGGGAAGTGCTGGCCCTTGAAGCTGTCGACCATGCCGTTCAGGCTCTCGGCGATGACTTCGCCCGCGCCGTCGCCCTCGAAGCGGTAGACCATCACCCGGTCGAAGCCGGTGAGGCCGCGCAGATGGCGCGCGGCGCTGGAGCACAGCTGCTCGATGGAGGGCGACTGGCGGAGCCGCTCGATCATCGGGCGCACGTAGGAAACGAAGTCGCGGCGCTTGCCGCCTTCGTGGGGTTCGATCTCCAGGATGAAGGAGCGGCCGGAATTGTGCACGGCGACGTCGAAGACGCGGCCGTCGCCGATCAGGTCCACCTCGAACATGCGCTCTACGGTGCCCGCGCTGCCGAGGATCTGCAGGCGCGTGCGGATGTCGTGCAGGGCTTCCTGCGACAGGAACTCGGTGGCGGAAAGGCCGACGAGATCGCGTGCGTCGCGGCCGAACAGGTCGGTGCAGTTCACCGAGACGTGGTTGATGATCCAGTCGCTGGAGAACGACAGCAGCCAGCCGAAGCTCTGGATGCGGCCGATGATGTGGATCGGCTCGAGGTCGCAGGTGGACAGGTCTACCTGGTGCATCGCGTCAGCCATCGACACGCGCCGCGAGGCCGGCACTGGCGGCGAATGCGCGCGAGAACGTCTCGAACGCGGCGAGGGCGGCGGTGCGCAGCGCCTCCGCCTGATCGGGCGCATACGCGCGGGTCCGCAGGACCGGGACAAGCGCCTTCCACGCGTCGTGGCCGCGCCCGTCGCTCATGTAGGCGGAGCGGAAGCCCTTCGACTCGCCCCAGTAGCCGCGCTGGCGGATGACCACGAGGCCAAGGCGCGAGCCGGAGACGACATAGGCGATGCCTGCCTCGCCGCCCGCCGCATCGAGCCCGGCAGGCGTCTCGATAGAGGGCACGGCATCGACGCCGAGAGCATCGAGATCGGCGCGCAGCATGGCCGGATAGTCCGGGCATTCGAGGCCGAGTTCGTTCTCCAGAAAGCTCCGGAACGCGGGGAACATCGGCTCCAGCCCGGCGGCGTGCGCGGCAAGGAAGCGCCCGAGCCCGTCGCGGGTCATCAGGTTCAGCGCGCCGAAGGATGCGTCCAGCCGCTCGTGAGAGGGGCCGGTCGCTTCGCGCAGCACGGTCAGCATGTCGGGCATTACGGGCGATCCGAGGGCGTCTTGCATGATTATCCGAATAAGGCCGCGAGGGCCGTTTGCAAGCGGACCGACAAGGCACGCCTAGGTCCGGGAACAGATGATCCCGGATAATGTTCCTGAGTAACACATAGCATCTCTGAAACGGACGGTCTGTTCACTTATGACCGCATCCTGGAACCGTAGGCCCTTGGCTGGGTTGTCGTTTCCGGACGGCGCAGGATTGCGACCCCTTGCGTCGGCCCTTCCGGTCGTCACGCCCATGCGTCACGCCGAGCCGCCCAAGGAGCACAAATGAGCACGATCCCGCAGACAAGCCCGGTTTCCGCCGCCGCGATCGCCGGCAGCGACCTGCTCACGGCGCTGCGGCAGGACGACTTCGCGCTGATCGAGCCTAAGCTGGGCGAGTGCCGGTTGAAGTCGGGCGAAATCATCTACCAGCCCGGCGACAGCGTCGATTACTGTTATTTTCCGACCGGCGGCGCGATGTGTTCCTACTTCGTCGAGATGGAGGACGGCACGGCGGTCGAAACCATCCTCGTGGGCCGCGAAGGGGCGCTGGGCGGGATCGTCAGCCACGGTTCGCTTCCGGCCTATGCGCGGGCCAACGTGCTGCACGACGGGGTGTTCCTGCGCATCGCCTCGCGCGATATCGAGGCGGCCAAGGAGCGCTCGCCCGCGATTGCGCATCTTTTCGCACGCTATGCCGATTGCGTGATGGCGCAGGTGTTCCAGTCGATCGCCTGCAATGCCGTCCACACGATCGAGCAGCGCGCGGCGAAGTGGCTCTCGGCGGCCGTCGACCGGATCGGGCGCAACGACGTGACGATGACGCAGGAGCAGCTCGCCTCGATGATGGGCATCGGCCGCAGCTACGCCAGCCGGGTGCTGCAGCGTTTCAAGCGCGACGGTATGGTGCGCACCCGTCGCGGCGGCATCGAGGTGCTCGACCGCGAAGGGCTGAAGAACCGTGCCTGCGCCTGCAACGACCAGGTCGAGGGGCATTTCCGCCGCGTGCTCGGGGATGTGTACCCCAAGGAGGGATAGGGTCCGCGCGACGGGCCGTTTTAGGTCATCGTCGCAATACGGTCAGGATAACGCCATCGATATGCCATCGAACTGGCACTTTCACGTCATGAATGGCCCCTAGCACTCGCCCTCGCGACCAATAAGGGGGCAATATCCATGACCGAGATGAATCCGGTCACCGCCTATACGGACGGTGACGTCGATACCAATGAATCCACGCAGCGCTCGCTGGAGAGCATGGCGGCGGAGCGCTATTCGCGCCGCTCGGCGATGTTCCGCGGCGCCGGTGCCACCACGATGGCCTTCATGGGCACCAGCCTTCTCGCCGCCTGCGGTGACGACGGCGAAGGCGGCAGCATCGGCGGCGCCGTTTCCGTCTCGGCGGGCAGCAGCGTCGCCACCAGCGCGGGCCGCGTCGTCACGCTGACCGGCACCGTCTCCGGCAACGGCCAGGATGCGGGCTGGAACCAGCGCACCGGACCCGAAGTCGCGCTGATGGGCAGCGGCGCGACCGTGACCTTCATCGCGCCTGCCGTTGCGGCCGCCACCGATCTCGTCTTCCAGTTCAGCGCCAAGCCGCTGATCGGCGAGGCCGTGACCGCGACCACCACCGTGCGCGTCTCGCCCGCAGTGCTCGGCTTCACCGCCGTCGCCCACTCGCTGAGCGACGTCGCGATGGTTCCGGAAGGCTACTCGGTCACGATCATGACCCGCCTCGGCGACCCGATCGCCGCCGGTGTCTCGGCTTATGCCAACGACGGCAGCGACGCCGACTTCGACAAGCGTATCGGCGACCACCACGACGCGCTGCACTACTTCGGCCTCTCGGCTTCGGGCACGCCTGACCGCAACAGCTCGACGCGCGGCCTGATGGTCCAGAACCACGAGAACATCACCGAGACCTACCTGCACCCGGCCGGTCCCAGCGCCGCGCCGCGCCCGCTGGCCGAAGCGCTCAAGGAGATCGAGTGCCACGGCGTCTCGGTCGTCGAGTATGTCGACGGCGGCAACCGCAAGTGGACCTACAAGCAGGACAGCACCTTCAACCGCCGCATCACCCCCAACACGCCGATGTCGTTCCACGGCCCGGCGGCGGGTTCGGCGTTCCTCGTCACCGCCTACTCGAAGGATGGCACCGCCGGTCGCGGCACCATCAACAACTGCGCCAACGGCGTTACCGGCTGGAACACCAACCTCACCTGCGAAGAGAACTACGCGGGCTATTTCCGCCGCGATGCGGCTGACGACGCCAAGCGCACCCCGGCCGAACTGGCCTCGCTGCGGCGCAACGGCATCACCAGCCGCTCGGGCAACTACAGCTGGTCGACCGCGTCGAGCACCGACACGCGCTTCACCCGCTGGAACGCGACGATCACCGGGGCCGCCGCAACCGACGACTTCCGCTACGAGCCGAACCAGTACGGCTGGGTGGTCGAGATCGACCCGTACAACCCCACCTCGACCCCGCGCAAGCGCACCGCGCTGGGCCGCTTCGGCCACGAAGGCGCTTTCGTGCGTATCGCCGCCGGGCAGAAGCTGGGCGCCTACATGGGCGACGATTCGCGCGGCGAATACCTCTACAAGTTCGTCTCGAACGAGACCTGGGCCGCTGCCGATGCCGACGCCACCGACCGCCTTGCGGTGGGTGACAAGTACCTCGACGCCGGTACGCTCTACGTCGCCCGCTTCAACGCGGACGGCACCGGCACCTGGCTGCCGCTGGTCTACAGCCCGACCTTCCCGAAGCGTCCGGCAAGCGGCACCTACCCCGAGTACACCTTCACCAGCCAGGCCGACATCTGCGTCAACACCCGCTTCGCCGCCGACGCGGTAGGCGCGACGCCGATGGACCGCCCGGAATGGACCGTGGGCAACCCGGTCACCGGTGAAATCTACCTGACGCTGACCAACTCGAACAATTCGTTCCGCCCGGTCACCGGCACCAACGCTGCCAACCCGCGCTCGTACAACGACCCCAAGGGTCCGTCGAACTCGGCACAGACCGGCAACCCGAACGGCCACATCGTGCGTCTGCGCGAAGACGGCGACACCACCAGCGCCACGACGTTCAAGTGGGACATCTACCTCTTCGGTGCCGACTCCACCGATGCTGACCCCACCAACGTCAACATCTCGGGCCTCACCACCGCGAACGATTTCTCGAGCCCGGACGGCGCGTACTTCTCGCGTTCGACCAACCCCTCGGGCCAGATCAATCCGCTGATGTGGATCGAGACCGACGACGGCGCGCTGACCGACCGCACCAACTGCATGCTGCTCGCCGCGATCCCCGGTCACGTCGGTGACGGCGGCGCCTACACGGTGAACAACGCGGGCAACACGCAGAACACCTTTGTCGGCGCCAAGGCGACCGCGGCCAACCTGCGCCGCTTCCTCGTCGGCCCGGTCGAGTGCGAGATCACCGGCATCGACCAGACGCCGGACGGCCGCACCCTGTTCGTGGGCATCCAGCACCCTGGCGAGGGCGGCTCCTACTCGGCGCCGACCAGCCACTGGCCGTACTCGCAGGACGGCAGCACGCCGGCCGCCAGCGTGCGTCCGCGTTCGGCGCTGATCGCGATCACCAAGAACGACGGTGGCGTGATCGGTCTCTGATCGAAGCTCCCCTCGGGGAGAATGCCCTGAGGGAGAATGCAGGGGAGGGGGCGCCGATGGGCGCCTCCTCCCTTGGCGTTTGTGCGGAATCCTCCCCGTTGCGCAGCAATGGGGAGGGGGACCGCCGCGAAGCGGTGGTGGAGGGGGCGAAGGCGCGCGGGTTCCCCCTCCGTCAGTCGCGGCGCGACTGCCACCTCCCCATCGCTTCGCGACAGGGAGGATTTAGGGTCAGAACCGGTCGGCGTTCATCACTTTCGCCCACGCCGCCACGAAGTCGTCCACGAACTTCTGCTTCGCATCGTCCGAGGCGTAGACCTCCGACACCGCGCGCAGTTCGGAGTTCGACCCGAACGCCAGATCCACCGGGCTCGCGGTCCAGCGCAGCTTGCCGGTCTTGCGGTCCTTGCCGTCATAGAGCCCCGGCGCCGCGCTCTTCGACCAGACCGTGTCCATCGAAAGCAGGTTGACGAAAAAGGCATTGTCGAGACTGCCCGGCGTCGCGGTGAAGACCCCCGCGCTCGACTTGCCGGCATTGGCGCCCAGCGCGCGCATGCCGCCCACCAGCACCGTCATCTCCGGCACCGTCAGGTTCAGGGCGTCGGCCTTGTCGACCAGCGCGGCGGCCGGGTCGAGCCGGTAGTCGGCCGTGTAGAAGTTGCGGAAACCGTCGGCCTTGGGTTCGAGGTACGCGAACGATGCCACGTCGGTCTGGTCCTGCGCCGCATCGACGCGGCCCGGCGCGAAGGGCACCTTCACCGGATAGCCCGCCTTGCTGGCCGCCTGTTCGACACCGGCATTGCCTGCCAGTACGATGAGGTCGGCCATCGACACCGCTTTTCCGGACTTCGCGAAGTCGGCCTGCACCGCCGTCAGCTTCGCCAGCACCTTGGCCAGTTCGGCCGGATCGTTGACCGCCCAGCCGCGCTGCGGGTCCAGCCGCAGGCGTCCGCCATTGGCGCCGCCGCGCATGTCGGTGCCCCGGAAGGTCGAAGCCGAGGCCCAGGCCGTGCGCACCAGTTCGGGCGTCGTCAGGCCGGAGGCGAGCACCTTGGCTTTCAGCGCGCTCTGGTCCGCTTCGCCCAGGGGTGCGAAGCTCGCCTGCGGCAGCGGGTCCTGCCACGAGAATGTCTGGTTCGGAACGTCCTTGCCCAGATAGCGGGCCTGCGGGCCGAGGTCGCGGTGTGTCAGCTTGAACCACGCGCGGGCGAAGGCCTGCGCGAATTCCTCGGGATTCTCGTGCCAGCGCTGCGCGATCTTGAGGAATTCGGGGTCCTGCTTGATCGCGATGTCGGTGGTGAACATGATCGGCGCGTGGGTCTTGCCCTTGATGTGCGCGTCCGGGACCATGTTGGCGGCCGCCGGGTCGGTGGGAATCCACTGCGTCGCGCCCGCGGGGCTCTTGGTCTTCACCCACTCCATGCCGAGCAGGTTGTCGAGGTACTGCGAGGTGAACTTGATCGGGTTCGCCGACCATGCCCCTTCGAGGCCGCTGGTGATGGCATCCTCGGCATTGCCCTTGCCGCACGTGTTCTCCCAGCCGAGGCCTTGCTTCTCGGTTCCGGCGGAGGAGGGATCGGCGCCCATGCATTTGTTCGGGTCATGCGCGCCGTGCGCCTTGCCGAAGGTGTGGCCGCCCGCGATCAGCGCCAGCGTCTCCTCGTCGTTCATCGCCATGTTGCCGAAGGCGCGGCGGATGTCGGCGGCGGCGGAGATCGGATCGTGGTTGCCGTTCGGGCCTTCCGGGTTGACGTAGATGAGCCCCATCTGCGTCGCGGCGAGCGGACCCTTGAGGTTGCCCTTCGCGTCGCGGCGCTTGTCGGTCATCATCTTGGTTTCCGGCCCCCAGAACACAAGGTCCGGCTGCCATGCGTCGATGCGGCCGCCCGCGAAGCCGATGGTCTTGAAGCCCATGTCCTCCAGCGCGACGTTGCCGGTCAGCACCATGAGGTCGCCCCATGACAGCTTGCGGCCGTACTTCTGCTTGATCGGCCAGACGAGGCGGCGGGCCTTGTCGAGACTGACGTTGTCGGGCCACGAATTCAGCGGCTCGAAGCGTTGTTCGCCGCCGTCCGAACCGCCGCGCCCGTCGCCGACGCGGTAGGTGCCCGCGCTGTGCCAGGCCATGCGGATGAAGAACGGGCCGTAGTGTCCGTAGTCGGCGGGCCACCACGATTGCGAGGTGGTCAGCACCTTGCGGATGTCCGCCTTGACCGCGTCGAGGTCGAGCGTGGCGAACTCCTTCGCATAGTCGTAATCGGCGCCGTAGGGGTTGGACTGCGCCTCGTGCTGGCGCAGCGCGGCGAGGTCGAGGGTGCTGGGCCACCAGTCCTTGTTGGACATGCCGCCGGGCTTGGTGCCGGCGGGAGGGGCGGGCTGTTCGGTGACCGTCTCCGCCTCGGTCGCGGCCTTGTTCGGCTTGGCCTGTTCGGCGGCCGACGCGGGCGCTGCGATCGCGCAGCACGCGGCGCCGAGCATCAGCGCGAGCATGCGGTTTCCAGGGGTGTTCATGGCCTCTCTCCTCCTGTTGCTTTGGCCCTTGCAAGGGCGGGCAGAGGGTACGCCCCGGGGGACGGGACCGTTAGTGCGCTTCGTCGATGAGAGTGATCGGGCAGGGCGATCAAAATCGAAAGGTTAAGCGAGCCGCGCGATTTGTTGCCGCTCCATCGCCGGGGCGTTGCGCGCGGGCGGCTCTGGAAACGCGAGGCGAGCTGGCCTAATAGACAATCCTGTTGAATAGCGCGCATGGGAGAGACCGCGTGACCGAACCGGAGGCCTACGAGCCCAGCCGTCTGACCGCAGCGGACATGGACGCCGAAGTGCTCGCCACGTATCCGACCGAGGCGTTTCTCTCGAAGGACTACCTCGCCGCGGAGAAGACGCTGCTGTGGCCCAAGGTCTGGCAGATGGTCGAGCGCGAGAGCGACCTTCCGAACCCCGGCGACTGGCTGACTTACGACGTCGCCGACGAATCCGTGATCGTGCTGCGCAAGGACGACGGTTCGCTCAAAGCGTTCCACAACGTCTGCCCGCACCGGGGACGCCAGCTCGTCTCGGTGCCGGACATGCTGCCGGGGAAGGTGCATGATGTCCGGGGCTCGAACCGGCGCAACTTCATCTGCGGCTTCCACGGCTGGACCTTCGATCTGGAGGGCCAGAACACCTACATCCTCGACCCGCAGGACTGGCAGAACAAGCTGACGGCAGAGATGATCTGCCTGTCCGAAGTCCAGGTCGATACCTGGGGCGGCTACATCTACATCACGATGGACCCCGACGCCGTGCCGCTGGCCGAGTGGATGGGCCGTGCGGGGGAAATCCTCTCGCACTTCCAGCTGGAGAAGATGCACTACAAGTGGCGCCAGTGGGCGATCTACGACTGCAACTGGAAGACCGCGATCGAGGCGTTCCTCGAACCCTACCACGTCGCGGGCACGCATACGCAGCTGCTGGCCTATGGCGATTACTACGCGCTCAGCCGCCAGTACGGGCTGCACTCGGTCTCCAGCTACGACACGCGCGATGCCAAGTTCGAGATGAGCGAGAGCGCCGGCACCACCCGCGCCGGCAAGGGCGACGATCCGCGCGTTTCCACCTACGAGCTGATCCGCGAGAACTACGAGACGGTGAACTATTCCGCCTCCACCGAGACGCTGGTGAACGCCGCCGCTCGCCTCCAGATCGAGCTTCCGGAGGACGCCACCCCGCAGGAATGCATCGCCCACTGGCTGAAATCCGCCAAGGCCGACGACGCCGCGCGCGGGGTGATCTGGCCCGAGGTTCCGCCCGAGATCAAGAAGGAAGGCGGCCTCGCCTGGGGCCTGTTCCCCAACCAGAACATCCTCCACGGCGAGACCTTCGCGCTGTGCTACCGCGTGCGCCCCTACAAGGACGATCCGGACAAGTGCGTGTTCGAAAGCTACGCCCTCGAACGCTTCCCGGAAGGGGAGGCGCCGCAGACCGAGTGGACCTATGCCGACCCCATCGGCGAGAACTGGGGATCGGTGCTGGCGCAGGACTTCTCCAACATGCAGTTCGTGCAGAAGGGCATGAAGTCCAGCGGCTTTCGCGGACCCTTGCCCAACCCGCACCAGGAGCAGAAGGTCATCAACCTCCACCGCAACCTGGCGAACTTCATGGGCGGGCGAGGGGCGCCGACCAAGCTGGACGTCTGGCCCCGGAACTGAGCTGCATACTCGGGAGTTTTACGAGGGTTAACGGGCGCGCCGTCCATTTTTGACGCGCCTCCTCGAAAGGCTCGTCCATGAACACGAAGATCCTCGCCCTGGCCCTTGCCGGTTCCACCGTGGCGCTCAGCGCCTGCGCCACGGACGGCTATGGCGGCGGCTATGGCTACAGCTCGGTCGGCTGGGGCACGCCTTACGCCTATGACGGCTATTACGACGGGTACTACGGCCCGATCCACGACGGCTACTGGGGCAGCGACGACTACTTCTACTACCGCAACAACGACCGCGACCACCGCTACCGCCGGGGCGACCGCAACCACATCATGCGCGCGCCCCCGCAGGGCCAGCACAACTACCAGCCGTTCCGGGGCGAGATGCGCCCGCAGCAGGGCATGAAGATGCCGATGTGGCGCGGCGGCGGCGATCATGATGGCGGCGGGCGCGGCGACGGCCGCCGACCGGGCCGCGGCCGCCGCTGAGGCGGCTCAGCCGTCCTCTTCCCGCGTGCGCCGTGCCTCGATGGTACGGCGCAGCTGCTCCAGCTTGGCGTCGATCACCGCGCGCGTCTCTTCCACGGTGGGCATCTGCGCCTCGATATCGCGCCGCACCCGCTCGTAGAGCGGCGAGCCCGGCCGCGCGTCCTGCGTAGGCGGCGCGGCGTAGCGCTCCGGCATGCGCTGGCGCAGCAGGAACAGCATGAGCGCGGTGTCGTGGCGGGTATAAGTGGCGACCACCTTGCCCTGGCTCGCCACCGGGCGTTCCTCGCCCAGGATCGCGCGTTCGAGCGCGCAGTCCTGCAGCCGCAGCATGCCCCGGTCAACCGCCTTGTCCCAAGCGGCCGAGAACCCTTCGGCGCCCTTCATCAGCCGCAGCTTGTAGAGCGCCTCGAGGCTCGCCCCGATCGCGCGGGCCGCCTGCGTGACGATCCCGCTGGCGGCGAGCGCGGCGATGAACATGCGCTGCCGGTCGGGCGTGATCGAGTTGCGGCGCGGACGGCTGTGCAGATAGGGCGCGAAGCCGAGCAGCGGATCGTCCGCCTCGGGCAAGTCCTCGAAGAAGGCCATGGCCGAAGTGCGCCGCGAAGGCCGCACCGACCGGCACCCCACCCGTTCCTCCCCGAGCTTGCTTCGGGGAGGGGGACCGCCGACGCAGTCGGTGGTGGAGGGGGAAGACCGCGCGCGAGATCGCCCGGCCTCACCGCCGGGCGCGCTATCGTCAGAAGATTTCACGCTGCTGCGCGTAGAAGCGGAGGATGTGCCGCCGCGCCGGCGTTCGGGATGTGCCGGGGGCGTGGAGGATCGGTCCGTCATAAGGCGTGGAACTCCATGGGGTGTTGGAGTGGATGCCCCTCATGGCGGACCTATGTATCGCGGGCCGGGGTATGTAGGAAAATGGTTTGTGAAGAGAATTAACCTGCAGATCTTCTAGTCAGCGATTTGGCTCTAGCTTTCCTAGCTTTGAGCAAACGCCGCCTGCGTCGTGAAGTTTTTATTTTGTAATAAATTGAAAGAAATGGTCCGAATTTCGTTCTGTCCCATTCCTGTTTTAAAACTTTTCTTGACAATATAAGGCATTTTGTCATTTTGCGATCGTCGATAGTGCTTTGAATTAATAAAACGTCCTTTAGCGCTTTATCCAGCCTTCGGTGATCGATTTCTTTAAAATTAAGCCTTAAAACTATTTGTCTGTACACGGCCATCGCGCTGTCTCGGCGTTCTCTAAGTTTATTCTTAGTTTCCGTGTCTTTTGCTGAGGCAGAAGCGCCAAATTTCTCAACGCAATGGAAAAACTCTGCGATATCTTTTCTGAGGGCATCTACCCAAGCCTGCCGAAGTTGAGAAATTGAATTCCAACGAGATATAGCGGCCGCAACGATGCTGCCGATTCCTAGTGCGGCGAAAAAAGCTATTGCTAGGCTTAAGCTACCCACAGGCTGTGGTTGATGGCCTGTGTTAGTATGAGGCGTTTGGCAATTTTGGATTATGCTTTCGTTGTGCAGATATTTTTGAGTTGTATCACGTGAAGCGTTCGGGGACCGGGTGATCGAGTCCGATTTTGATTCCAGCCCTCTCTGCGCGGAGGCGAACGTATCCTCGGACGACGTTTTCGTTGAAGCTGTACCAGCCTTGTTTGCTGCCATTGAGGACATTTCCGTGACTATCCTGCTTGAGCTTGTTCATTCTTTGATAGAATTGCTCTTTGCTTAGCCGTTTACGTTCGGACCGTTGTTCCATAATTGGAACGTAAGACTGGTCGTAAATGTCGCTAACTTGCCTTACTAACAACTTTCCATCTGCAACTGCCCACAATACCTCTTCATAATCTTCTGAATTGCCGTGCTTCTGCGTTGCCATGTCGTAGGCTTGCTTCAGAGATGTTTGGGATTCTTCAATTGCGGCTTTAATGCCGCGGTCGTAGTGGTCAGAAGATATTTTCGTCACTAATCTATCATCGTCGAATATTTCCCAGAATATTTTTTCACCGATAAGGTGAATGTAATATGGGTATCCGTCGCTAATCTGCCCGATGCGAACGATGCTATTCCGATCGAATTCGATGCCAAAGTGGCTCAATGCGGACTGAAGTATCTTCCAGCGCGCATCGTGAGGAATTTTTTCTAACTCTATAGTCGAAAGATATCGGTCCGTAGAAAGATGAACGCCGATCAATTCTTCAAGTGATTTTCCGATTCCACAAATGAATAGTCTTAGTTTTATCTCTTGATCGGAAAGCTGCTTTATCAAATCTGCTACAAATTTTTTGACTTTATCGTCAGAAATTTGATCGAATTCATCAATTATAACAACTGTCGGTTTGCTTAATTCAGACGTTTCCGACTTTATGGTAAGTATCGCATCATTTATGTTGCGAATTGCAGGGGGTGCTATCAGTGGTGGTGTTTCGATTGACTTTGTAAGGTCAATTTGGCCTTCTGTTTGGAGGCGCTTAGTTTTGTGAATCTCTCGGCAAATTGCCTCAACCAGTTCTTCTGACTGGGTTTCTGCTTGGCAGGCGACGATTGGAAGTTCGGACATGAGGTCCAAATGAATCTGTGCCGCTGTCTTCGCTAGCGACGTTTTTCCAACGCCCCTATCACCAAAAATGAATACGTGCTTTCCGGGCGAATCTATTGCGCGCTTTATGAGCCGTAGTTTTGTGTCTCGGCCAAAAAGATGGTCGGCTTTTGAAACCGGTTGGGCTGGTGTGAAGTACCTGCTCAACGCCTCCGCGAACCCTGAATCGTCATATCCATTAAGCATGTAGGCGATTTACCCTAGCCATTAGGTGTTCCGCCAGTGCTGTGAAAAAATTCTTGTCGCGTTATGGCGTGTGTCATTCCTTGACCCCATCCCCCCAATCCCCTAAAGGCGCGCATCCCTCGCGGGCTTGCTCGCGGTGGATATACAGAGCTGAACATTGCCGTTCCGGCGCGTTTCTCGCAGCTTTTCCGTGGCTTTCGGGCCTCGGCAGGGCAGGGAAGCACGGACCGCTCCCTTCATCCGAATCGGGTGAGGGTGCGTCCCTCGGGCGGGCGGCAAAGTAATCCGGCAGCGCTCATCGGCGGCCGGGTGGAGTGTTTTTCGGCTCACGGGTGCGGCCTTCCTCGTTTGCAACGAGGGGGCGGAGCAAACCGATGGCGGTCCCAGTCCCCCAAGTTTTCTTGGCGCTGGGATGACGGCCTCGCGGTTTCCTTCCTGCATCGCGTGATCGTCTACTCTTCTCCCGTCATCGCTGCAGCAGCCCTCCCGGCCCGGTGACCACCGGGGTGCGACGGGTCGATACCGATGGTTTCGGTGTCGATCCATCGCACTCCCATTTGAAAGAAGAGTATAGATGCCCACTATCAACCAGCTGGTCCGCAAGGGCCGCGAACCGCAGAAGGCCAAGTCCAAGGTTCCTGCGATGGAGCAGAACCCGCAGAAGCGCGGCGTCTGCACCCGCGTCTACACGACCACCCCGAAGAAGCCGAACTCGGCACTTCGCAAGGTCGCCAAGGTGCGTCTGACCAACAGCCGCGAAGTCATTTCGTACATCCCGGGTGAAGGCCACAACCTGCAGGAGCACTCGGTCGTGCTCATCCGCGGCGGCCGCGTCCGCGATCTTCCCGGCGTTCGCTACCACATCCTGCGCGGCGTGCTCGACACCCAGGGCGTCAAGGATCGCAAGCAGAGCCGCTCGAAGTACGGCGCCAAGCGTCCGAAGTAAGTCACTCGCAAGGTACGCGGCGGGGCACCCGTCATCCCAGCGAAAGCTGGGACCGCCGGCAGCCTGAAGCGACCTAGCAGTACAAACCTACCGAGCGCCCAGTGAGGCCAGCGGTCCCGGATCAAGTCCGGGATGACGGCTGAAGACCTCCGCTACGCTCCGGACCATTTGGAGTTTAAAAAATGTCACGTCGTCGTCGTCCCGAGAAGCGGGAAATCCTGCCTGATCCCAAGTTCGGGGATCTCATCCTGTCCAAGTTCATGAACAACCTCATGTACGACGGCAAGAAGTCGGTCGCCGAAGCGATCGTCTACGGTGCCATGGAAACCATGGAAACCCGCGCCAAGTCGGACCCGATCCAGCTGTTCCACGACGCCCTCAACAACGTCGCGCCGCAGATCGAAGTGCGTTCGCGCCGCGTCGGCGGTGCGACCTACCAGGTCCCCGTCGAGGTTCGTCCCGAGCGTGCGCAGGCTCTCGCCATCCGCTGGCTGATCACCGCCGCGCGCAACCGTCCCGAGACCACCATGTCGGCACGCCTCTCGGGCGAGCTGCTGGACGCCTCGAACAACCGCGGCAACGCGGTCAAGAAGCGCGAAGACACGCACCGCATGGCGGACGCGAACCGCGCCTTCTCGCACTACCGCTGGTAATGTGCTGAGTGTGCGCCCGGATGAGTTGGTCATTCGGGCGTCACACTTTTATTTCAGGGGGCGAGGGTCTATCTGAAGGCCGCTCTCGCTCCCGAAACCCTCGCTAAGGATTCTCCCATGGCACGCAGCCATCCGCTGAATATGTACCGTAACATCGGTATCATGGCGCACATCGACGCTGGCAAGACCACGACGACCGAGCGCATCCTCTACTACACCGGCAAGTCCTACAAGATCGGCGAAGTCCACGACGGCGCTGCGACCATGGACTGGATGGAGCAGGAGCAGGAACGCGGCATCACGATCACCTCGGCTGCCACCACCTGCTTCTGGACCGCAGAGGGCCAGGAATACCGCATCAACATCATCGACACCCCGGGCCACGTCGACTTCACCATCGAAGTCGAACGCTCGCTGCGCGTGCTCGACGGTGCGGTGGCATGCTTCGACGGCGTTGCCGGCGTGGAGCCGCAGTCGGAAACCGTATGGCGCCAGGCCGACAAGTACGGCGTACCGCGTATGTGCTTCATCAATAAGCTGGACCGTACCGGCGCGAACTTCAAGTATTGCGTCCAGTCGATCATCGATCGTCTTGGTGCTACTCCGGCCGTGCTTTACATTCCTATTGGTCTGGAAGCCGACCTCAAGGGTCTCGTTGACTTGGTGCACAACCGCGCGATCGTCTGGAAGGACGAGTCGCTTGGTGCCGAATTCTTCTACGAAGAGATTCCGGCCGAGCTGGCTGACGAAGCCGCCGAGTACCGCATGAAGCTCATCGAACTCGCCGTCGAGCAGGACGACGAGGCGATGGAAGCGTATCTCGAAGGCAACGAGCCCGACGTCGCGACGCTCAAGAAGCTGATCCGCAAGGGTACGCTGGGCCATGCGTTCGTGCCGGTCGTCTGCGGTTCGGCGTTCAAGAACAAGGGCGTTCAGCCCCTGCTCGACGCCGTCGTCGACTACCTGCCTTCGCCGCTCGACATTGAAGACGTCCAGGGCGTCAAGGTCGACAGCGACGAGCCTGACAGCCGCCCGCCGGCCGACGACGCGCCGTTCTCGGCTCTCGCGTTCAAGGTCATGAACGACCCGTTCGTGGGCTCGCTCACCTTCGCTCGCATCTATTCGGGTACGCTCTCGAAGGGCACGTACCTGAACTCGGTGAAGCAGAAGAAGGAAAAGGTCGGCCGCATCCTCGAGATGCACGCCAACGAGCGTAAGGACATCGACGAGGCCTTCGCAGGCGACATCGTTGCTCTTGCCGGCATGAAGGAAACCACCACGGGCGACACGCTCTGCGCCGAACGCGCGCCGATCGTTCTCGAACGCATGGAATTCCCCGAGCCGGTCATCGAACTGTCGGTGGAACCCAAGACCAAGGCCGACCAGGAGAAGATGGGCATCGCGCTCAACCGTCTCTCGGCCGAGGATCCCTCGTTCCGCGTCTCGACCGACCACGAGTCGGGCCAGACCATCATCAAGGGCATGGGTGAACTTCACCTCGACATCATTGTCGACCGCATGCGCCGCGAGTTCAAGGTTGAAGCCAACGTCGGTGCGCCGCAGGTGGCTTACCGCGAATACCTCGGCAAGGCTGTGGACGTGGACTACACCCACAAGAAGCAGTCGGGCGGTACGGGTCAGTTCGGCCGCGTGAAGGTCAAGGTCACGCCGGGCGAGCGCGGTGCGGGCATCACCTTCAAGGACGAGATCAAGGGCGGTAACATTCCGAAGGAATATATCCCCGCGATCGAAAAGGGCATGCGCGAAACCGCTGCCTCGGGCTCGCTGGTCGGCTTCCCGATCATCGACTTCGAAATCGTCCTCTACGACGGTTCGTACCACGACGTCGACTCGAGCGCCCTGGCGTTCGAAATCGCCGGTCGCGGTGCCATGCGTGAAGTCGCCCAGAAGGCCGGCATCAAGCTGCTTGAGCCGATCATGAAGGTCGAGGTCGTGACCCCGGAAGAGTTCATGGGCGACGTCATCGGCGACCTCAACTCGCGTCGTGGCCAGATCCAGGGCACCGACAGCCGTGGTAACGCACAGGTCGTGGAGGCGAACACGCCGCTCGCGAACATGTTCGGCTACGTGAACTCGCTGCGCTCCTTCACCCAGGGCCGCGCGAACTACTCGATGATCTTCTCCCACTATGACGAAGTCCCGGCGAACGTCGCGGCCGAAGTCAAGGAGAAGCTCGCCTAAGGGCGGGCGGGATCAAGCATACTCTTGCCTGACGGCAGGATTGGTTATAGGGGCGGCGCCTGCATCCGCGGGCTCCGCTCCGATACCCCGCAGATTCGAAATCAAGACGAAAGAAGGTTTGAAAGATGGCCAAGGCTAAATTTGAGCGGAACAAGCCGCACTGCAACATCGGCACCATCGGTCACGTCGACCACGGCAAGACCACGCTGACCGCCGCGATCACCAAGGTGATGGCTGAAGCGTTCGGCGGCACCGCCGTTGACTTCGCGAACATCGACAAGGCTCCCGAAGAGCGCGAGCGCGGCATCACCATCTCGACCGCACACGTCGAGTACGAGACCGACGCCCGCCACTACGCGCACGTCGACTGCCCGGGTCACGCTGACTACGTCAAGAACATGATCACCGGTGCCGCCCAGATGGACGGCGCGATCCTCGTCGTGAACGCTGCTGACGGCCCGATGCCGCAGACCCGCGAGCACATCCTGCTCGCCCGCCAGGTCGGCGTGCCGCAGCTGGTCGTGTACATGAACAAGGTCGACCAGGTCGACGACGAAGAACTGCTTGAGCTGGTCGAACTCGAAGTTCGCGAACTGCTCTCGTCGTACGACTTCGACGGCGACAACATCCCCGTCGTCAAGGGTTCGGCTCTGGCCGCTCTCGAAGGCCGCGACGACAACATCGGCAAGGAATCGATCCTTGAGCTGATGAAGGCCGTCGACGACTTCATCCCGCAGCCGCCCCGCCCGACCGACAAGCCCTTCCTGATGCCCGTCGAAGACGTGTTCTCTATCTCGGGCCGTGGTACGGTTGTGACCGGCCGCGTCGAGACCGGCATCGTCAAGGTTGGTGAGGAAGTCGAAGTCGTCGGCATCCGCAACACCCAGAAGACCACCGTTACCGGCGTCGAAATGTTCCGCAAGCTGCTCGACCAGGGTGAAGCCGGCGACAACATCGGCGCGCTGGTTCGCGGTCTGAAGCGTGAAGACGTCGAGCGCGGCCAGGTTCTGGCCAAGCCGGGCACCGTGACCCCGCACACCGAGTTCTCGGCAGAAGTCTACGTTCTGTCGAAGGACGAAGGCGGCCGTCACACCCCGTTCTTCGCGAACTACCGTCCGCAGTTCTACTTCCGCACCACCGACGTGACCGGCGAAGTGATCCTCCCCGAGGGCACCGAGATGGTCATGCCGGGCGACAACGTCTCGCTGTCGGTCAAGCTGATCGCTCCGATCGCCATGGACGAAGGTCTGCGCTTCGCAATCCGCGAAGGCGGCCGCACCGTCGGCTCGGGCGTCGTTGCCTCGATCACGAAGTAATTCGTCGATCGGCCAACAACGGCTGAAGTGATTGGCCCGGCGTCTCGAAAGAGACGCCGGGCTTTTCGCGTTTATGGGATGCTTCGTCTCGTCATTGCGAGCGTAGCGAAGCATTCCAGGGCGGTGCAGCACTGCCCTGGAATGCTTCGCTACGCTCGCAATGACGAAAGGGGAGGGCGCTCCGACGGTGCGGCTCAGGGCTGCCGCAGTTCGCCCTGTGCGATCTTCCACGCATCCGAACCCTTGGGCGCTTCGGGAATGGACTTGAGGTCGATGTAATAGACGGGCTCCGGCACTTTGCCGAACGGTATGGTGATGCACGGGCCAAGGCAGCCCGGGATGTTCCACAGGTCCGGCGGATGCAGCGCCCCTGTGCGCGTGCTCTCGTCGACGGATTTCGATGCGGGAACCCGCTCGCTGGAGCCGTCGCCGCCGTGGGAGCAGACGACGATCGTGCCGTCGTTGCCGCCATTGCTGGCGCGGGCTGCGTCGCGGCAGGCATCGTCTATCGGGCCGCCCCTTGGATCGGGTATGCCGACGTGGGCCGTGAGAACGTCGGTGTCGTCGAGATCGATGGGAATTTCGCTTCCGGTGGGGCCGTAGGCAGAGCCTGCGGCGGCAGCGGGCGCGGAAGCAAGGCAAGCGAGGGTCAGCGCGGCAAGCACGCTGGAAATTGTCGTGGTAGTGGAGGGCATTGGCAGCGGCTTCTGTTAGGCGTCGCGATGCCAACCTAGGGAGTGGATCGGGCGCAGGGAAGGGGCGATGCGACGAACTGCGCCGCGTACCGCCGAAAACCTGCCGATCCGCGTAAAATCAGGGCTTGCCCGACTCGCACTTGGCGTGTAGGGGCGCGGTTCGAATTTGACGGGACTTCGGTCCTATGGCTCTTTCTCATCGGTAGGTTATGGAAGCTCAGAACATCCGCATTCGCCTGAAGGCGTTTGACCATCGCGTTCTCGACCAGGCAACTGGCGAAATCGCTGACACGGCACGTCGTACCGGCGCGCTGATTCGTGGGCCCATTCCCCTGCCGACCAAGATCGAGAAGTTCACGGTCAACCGTGGTCCGCACATCGACAAGAAGTCGCGTGAGCAGTTCGAAGTCCGCACCTACAAGCGTCTGCTTGATATCGTGCAGCCGAACGCCGCTACCGTCGACGCTCTGATGAAGCTGGACCTCGCGGCCGGCGTGAACGTCGAGATCAAGCTGGCCTGAAGCCGGTTTAACGGGGTGATCTGAAAAGGTCGCCCCGATGGTCCTTTCCGATCGGACCCTAACTAGATCGAGGACTATCTTGTCGGCTTCGCTAGCCGGCTTTGCGGGGAGAAACCCGCAGAGACAGCGCCCTGAGGGAAAAGCCCGAAGGGACACAAGGGATACCTCCGGCGGCGCCTTCGGGTTTCGTTCGGGAATGCGTCCCCCGTCTCGCTTCCGTCAGTCCTTCGGGGCTTGCAGGGAGCACCTGACCCGGACGGGGTTCGTATCACACACAGGGTTGGACATGCGTGCGGGGGATGGTCCTGCGTACGCCTCTGTAAGGAGTAAGGTCATGCGTACCGGCGTGATCGCAAAGAAAGTCGGGATGACCCGCCTGTTCCAGGAGGACGGTCGCCACGTGCCCGTCACCGTCCTGGCGCTGGAGGATTGCCAGGTCGTCTCAGTCCGTACCGAAGAACGTGACGGCTACGTCGCCGTTCAGCTCGGTGCCGGCGAAGCGAAGCAGAAGAACGTTGCCAAGCCGCAGCGCGAACACTTCGCCAAGGCTCAGGTTCCCCTCAAGATGCGCGTCGCGGAATTCCGCGTCGCCGACGACGCCCTCCTCGAGGTTGGCGCGACGATTGCGGCTTCGCACTTCGTCCCGGGCCAGCTCGTCGACGTGGGCGGCCACACCCAGGGTAAGGGCTTCCAGGGCGCTATGAAGCGCTGGGGCTTCGGCGGTATGCGCGCCACCCACGGTGTGTCGATCTCGCACCGTGCGCACGGTTCGACGGGTAACCGTCAGGATCCGGGCAAGGTGTTCAAGAACAAGAAGATGGCCGGCCACATGGGCGACCGTCAGCGCACCCAGCAGAACCTCGAAGTCGTCCGCGTGGACGATGAGCGCGGCCTGATCTTCGTCAAGGGCTCGGTCCCGGGCGCGAAGAACTCGTGGCTGACCGTTGCGGACGCCGTCAAGGTCGACCGTCACGGCGAGGCTCCGTACCCCGCCGGCATCAAGTCGGTTGGCAACACCAACGACACGGCCGCTGCCGACACGCCTGCTGAAACCGCGGCGCCCGAAGCGACCGAAGGCCAGGAGGGCTAATCATGAAGGTTCAGGTCCTCAACATCGACGGTTCGACCGCCAACGGCGACATCGAGCTTTCGGACGACGTGTTCGGCCTCGAGCCGCGCGCGGACATCCTGCACCGCGTCGTCACCTGGCAGCTCGAGAACCGTCGCGGCATCGCCCGCGCGACCCGCGAGCGTTCGGAAGTCGCGCGCACCGGCAAGAAGTTCGGCAACCAGAAGGGTGGTGGTACCGCTCGTCACGGCGACCGCGCTGCTCCGGTGTTCATCGGCGGTGGTAAGGCTCACGGTGCCCGTCGCCGCGAGTTCAACATCTCGCTCAACAAGAAGATCCGTGCGCTCGGTCTGAAGATGGCCCTCTCGGCCAAGGCTCAGAACGGCCTCGTGATCGTCGACTCGCTCGACGTCGCCGACGCCAAGACCAAGGCTCTGGCCGGTCAGCTCGCCAAGGCGAACTTCGGCAAGAAGGTTCTCGTCATGGACGGCGATCAGGTCAACGAGGGCTTCGCCCTGGCGGCCCGCAACATCGTCGGCGTGAACGTTCTCCCGGCTGTCGGCGCGAACGTCTACGACATCCTGAAGCATGATACGCTGGTGCTGACGCGCGCCGCTGTCGAGAAGCTGGAGGCGCGTTTCAATGGCTAAGTCCGTCGACATTCGTCACTATGACGTGATCGTCGCCCCGCACATCACCGAGAAGTCGACCCTGCTTTCCGAGCAGAACGCAGTCGTCTTCAAGGTGGCCGACAAGGCGACCAAGCCCGAGATCAAGGCTGCCGTCGAGGCAATCTTCGATGTCAAGGTGACCGGCGTGAACACGCTCGTCGTCAAGGGCAAGACCAAGCGCTGGCGCGGTAAGGCTTACCGTCGCAGCGACGTGAAGAAGGCGATCGTCACGCTGGCCGAAGGCCAGTCGATTGACATCACCGAAGGCGCGCGGGGTTAATTTCCGATGGCACTCAAGCATTACAACCCGACCAGCCCCGCACGCCGCGGCCTGGTCCTCGTCGACAAGTCGTCGCTCTGGAAGGGCAAGCCCCTCAAGGCGCTGACCGAAGGCAAGTGCAAGACCGGCGGCCGCAACAACAAGGGTCACGTGACCTCGCGCGGCATCGCTGGCGGCCACAAGCAGAAGTACCGCTTCATCGACTTCAAGCGTCGCAAGTGGGACATGGAAGCCACCGTGGAGCGGATCGAGTACGATCCCAACCGCACCGCGTTCATCGCGCTGGTGAAGTACACGGACGGCGAACTGACCTACATCATCGCGCCGCAGCGTCTGGCAGTCGGTGACGTCATCGTCGCCGGCGAGAAGACCGACGTGAAGCCGGGCAACGCCATGCTTCTGTCGCAGATGCCGGTCGGCACGATCTGCCACAACGTCGAGATGAAGCCCGAAAAGGGCGGCCAGATCGCACGTTCGGCAGGGACCTATGTCCAGGTCGTCGGTCGTGACCGCGGCATGGTCATCGTCCGCCTGAACTCGGGCGAGCAGCGCTACCTGCGCGGCGATTGCATGGGCACGGTTGGCGCGGTCTCGAACCCCGACAACTCGAACCAGACCCTCGCCAAGGCCGGTCGCGGTCGCTGGCTGGGCCGTCGTCCGCTTACCCGCGGCGTCGCCAAGAACCCGGTCGACCACCCGCACGGTGGTGGTGAAGGCCGTACCTCGGGTGGTCGTCACCCGGTTACGCCCTGGGGCAAGCCGACCAAGGGTGCCCGCACCCGCAACAACAAGCAGACGGACAAGCTCATCATCCGTTCGCGTCACGCCAAGAAGAAGAGGTAAGTCACGATGGCACGTTCCGTCTGGAAAGGCCCCTTCGTCGACCTCTACCTTCTCAAGAAGGCCGAAGTCGCGCAGGATGCCGGCAGCCGCGCTGGTCCGATCAAGACCTGGTCGCGTCGCTCCACCATTCTCCCGCAGTTCGTTGGTCTCACCTTCCAGGTGTACAACGGGCACAAGTTCATTCCCGTTGCGGTCAACGAGGACATGGTCGGTCACAAGCTGGGTGAGTTCGCTCCCACCCGCTCGTTCCCCGGCCACGCCGCCGACAAGAAGGGCAAGCGCAAGTGAGCAAGCAAGCAGCACCCCGCCGCGTAGGTGACAAGGAAGCTCTTGCGGTCAACACGAACATTCGTGGTTCGGCCCAGAAGCTCAACCTTGTCGCTGCCCTGATCCGCGGCATGCGCGCGGAAGACGCGATGAACGTCCTGGCCTTCTCCAAGAAGGCCATGGCGGTCGACGCCCGCAAGGTTCTCGCCTCGGCGATCGCCAACGCGGAAAACAACCACAACCTCGACGTCGACGCTCTCGTCGTCGCCGAGGCGTCGGTCGGCAAGTCGGTGACCATGAAGCGTTTCCACGCTCGTGGTCGCGGCAAGTCCACGCGCATCCTGAAGCCGTTTTCGCGCCTGCGGATCGTCGTTCGCGAAGTCGAGGAGGCCTGATCCATGGGTCATAAGAGCAATCCGATCGGTCTGCGCCTGCAGATCAACCGTACCTGGGACAGCCGTTGGTTCGCCGAAGGCCGGGACTATGGCAAGCTGCTTGAGGAAGACCTCAAGATTCGCAAGTTCATCATCGAGACCCTGCCGCAGGCTGCGATCTCGAAGGTGGTGATCGAGCGTCCGGCCAAGCTGTGCCGCATCTCGATCTTCGCTGCCCGTCCCGGTGTCATCATCGGCAAGAAGGGCGCGGACATCGAGAAGCTGCGCAAGCAGCTGGCCGCGATGACCTCGAGCGAAGTGAAGCTGAACATCGTCGAAATCCGCAAGCCGGAAGTCGACGCCAAGCTGATCGCCCAGGGTATCGCCGACCAGCTGATCCGCCGCGTGGCGTTCCGCCGTGCGATGAAGCGCGCGATGCAGTCCGCCATGCGTCTGGGTGCCGAAGGCATCAAGATCATGTGCGGTGGCCGTCTCGGCGGCGCTGAAATCGCCCGTCTGGAGCAGTACCGCGAAGGTCGCGTTCCGCTTCACACGCTGCGTGCGAACATCGACTATGCCGCTGCCGAGGCGCTGACCGCCTACGGTATCATCGGCATCAAGGTGTGGGTCTTCAAGGGCGAGATCCTTGGTCACGACCCGATGGCGCAGGATCGACTGATGATGGAGGCTCAGACCTCCGGCGTCCGTCCGGCCCGCTGAGTCTAGGATAGAGTTAGCACCATGCTGCAACCGAAAAAGACCAAGTTCCGCAAGGCCTTCAAGGGCCGGATCAAGGGCGACGCCAAGGGTGGCACCGACCTGAACTTCGGTTCCTACGGCCTCAAGGCCATGGAGCCCGAGCGGATCACCGCCCGCCAGATCGAAGCGGCCCGCCGCGCGATCACGCGTCACCTCAAGCGCCAGGGTCGTCTCTGGATCCGCGTTTTCCCGGACGTGCCGGTTTCGAAGAAGCCTGCCGAAGTCCGTCAGGGTAAGGGCAAGGGTTCGGTCGAATACTGGGCGGCCCGCGTCAAGCCCGGCCGTATCCTGTTCGAAGTGGACGGTGTTGCCGGCCAG
Source organism: Novosphingobium sp. HR1a (assembly GCF_015594425.1). Lineage (NCBI taxonomy): Bacteria > Pseudomonadati > Pseudomonadota > Alphaproteobacteria > Sphingomonadales > Sphingomonadaceae > Novosphingobium > Novosphingobium sp. HR1a. The sequence goes on along the minus strand of NZ_JABXWS010000047.1, from coordinate 39,578 downwards.
CTCGCCGCCGAGGCTTTCAGCCGCGCCGCGATGAAGCTGCCGATCAAGACCAAGGTCGTCGCCCGCCTCGGTGACACCTCGCACCTGGGAGGCGAATAATGGCCAAGACCGAAGATCTTCGCGCCAAGACCGACGACCAGCTCACCGCTGACCTCGTCGATCTCAAGCGCGAGCAGTTCAACCTGCGTTTCCAGGCTGCTACGAGCCAGCTCGAAGCCCCGGCACGCATCAAGGAAGTCCGTCGCGACATCGCCCGCATCAAGACGCTCCAGGCTGAGCGTTCCGCCGCGGCGAAGGCGTAAGGAGAAACACGATGCCCAAGCGTATTCTTAGCGGGACTATCGTCTCCGACAAGACGGACAAGACCGTGACCGTGCTCGTCGAGCGCAAGGTGAAGCACCCCCTCTACGGGAAGATCATCCGCCGCTCGAAGAAGTACCACGCCCACGACGAGGACAACGCCTTCAAGACCGGCGAGAAAGTCCGGATCGAGGAGACGGCGCCTTACTCGAAGACCAAGACCTGGAAGGTTCTTGACCGTCTTCAGGCGAGCAAGGGTACGGCACTCGAAGCCGAGGTTTGATCCTCCGCTGAGATCGAAGCCGGGGCTGCAAGGTCCCGGCTTTGGCCTTACCTGACACAAGTGTTGACCTTCGCGGGTGAATGCGGCAAAGGGCCGCCTTCGCCCGCGCAGGGCGACTCGGGCCTCTTCGGGGGCCTGTCTTTTTAGGAACTGCCGGACTGGTTCCGGCAAGCCAGATGAGAAGGACTCGGATCGATGATCCAGATGCAATCCAATCTCGACGTGGCGGACAACAGCGGCGCGAAGCGCGTCCAGTGCATCAAGGTACTGGGTGGCTCCAAGCGTCGTTTCGCCGGCGTCGGCGACATCATCGTGGTGTCGATCAAGGAGGCGCAGCCCCGCGCTCGCGTCAAGAAGGGCGACGTTCACCGTGCTGTGATCGTGCGCACCCGCAAGGACGTGCGCCGCACGGACGGCAGCGTGATCCGCTTCGACAGCAATGCTGCCGTGCTGATCAACAAGAACGAGGAGCCGATCGGCACCCGTATCTTCGGCCCCGTGGTGCGCGAACTGCGCGGCCGTGGCTTCATGAAGATCATCTCGCTCGCGCCGGAGGTGCTGTAATGGCCGCCGCTAAGATCAAGAAGGGTGACTCCGTCGTCGTCCTGTCCGGCAAGGACAAGGGCCGCACCGGCACCGTGCTGCAGGTTCAGCCCAAGGACGGCAAGGTTGTCGTCGAAGGCGTGAACGTTGCCACCAAGCACCGCAAGCCCACCCAGCAGAACCCGCAGGGCGGCATCGACCGCGTTCCCGCGCCGATGCACATCAGCAAGGTCGCTGTTGCGGACAAGGACGGCAAGCCGACCCGCGTTCGCTTCGAAATCAAGGACGGCGTCAAGGTCCGCGTGGCCGTGAAGTCCGGGGAGACGATCGATGGCTGAGCAGTACACTCCGCGTCTGCGCACTAAGTTCGACGCTGAAATCGCGAAGGCGATGACCGAGAAGTTCGGTTACAAGAACGTGATGGAAATCCCGAAGATCGAGAAGATCACGCTCAACATGGGCGTCGGTGAAGCCAGCCAGGACAAGAAGAAGGTCCAGACTGCCGCTGCCGAGATGGAACTCATCGCCGGTCAGAAGCCCGTCATCACCAAGGCCCGCAAGTCGATCGCCCAGTTCAAGCTGCGCGAAGGCATGCCGATCGGCTGCAAGGTGACGCTCCGCCGCGAGCGCATGTACGAGTTCCTGGATCGTCTCGTCACGATCGCGATGCCCCGCATCCGCGACTTCCGTGGCCTGAACCCCAAGTCGTTCGACGGCCGTGGCAACTACGCCATGGGCCTGAAGGAGCAGATCATCTTCCCGGAGATCAGCTACGACAAGATCGACAAGGTTCGTGGCATGGACATCATCGTGACCACCACCGCGAAGACCGACGACGAAGCGCGCGAGCTGCTGCGTCTGTTCGGTTTCCCGTTCCCGGCTGAAGAGTCGGAACAGCAGGAGGCGGCGTGAGCCGCTGAGGAAGAGAGCTTAAGTCCATGGCGAAACTGAGTTCCGTGAACAAGAATGAGCGTCGCAAGAAGCTCGTCAAGAAGTATGCAGGCAAGTACGAGCGCCTCAAGGCGGTCGCTGACGATCAGTCGCTCGATGAAACCGAGCGTCTCATTGCTCGCCTGAAGCTGGCCGAGATCCCGCGCAACGCAAACCCCACCCGGGTTCGCAACCGTTGCGCCACGACCGGCCGTCCGCGCGGTTATTACCGCAAGTTCGGCCTGTGCCGCGTCGAGCTGCGTGATCTTGCCAACAAGGGCATGATCCCCGGCGTGACCAAGTCGAGCTGGTAAGGGTTAGAAGCAATGGCATTGACCGATCCCCTGGGTGATATGCTCACCCGCATCCGCAACGGCCAGCAGGCGAAGAAGGACTCCGTCCTCTCGCCGGCCTCGAAGCTGCGTGCGCGCGTCCTGGAAGTTCTCCAGCGTGAAGGCTACATCCGTGGCTTCTCCGACGACGCCACCGGCGCCCACCCGCAGCTGCGCATCGAGCTGAAGTACTTCGAAGGCGAAGCCGCCATCAAGCACATCGCTCGTGTCTCCAAGCCCGGCCGCCGCGTCTACTCGGGTTCCAAGGAACTCCCGGTCGTTCGCAACGGTCTCGGCATCACCATCGTCTCGACGCCTCGCGGCGTGCTCTCGGATGCCGAAGCACGTGCACAGAACGTCGGCGGCGAAGTGCTGGCGGAGGTGTTCTAATGAGCCGCATCGGTAAGAAGCCGGTGGCCGTTCCCAACGGCGTCACCGCCAACATCGACAACGGTGTTCTCTCGGTAAAGGGCCCCAAGGGCACCCTGACCCTGGGTCTGTCGGACCTCGTCACCTACTCGGTGGACGACGGTGCGATCGCCGTGCAGCCCATCGGCCAGTCGAAGCAGTCGCGCAGCCACTGGGGCCTTCAGCGCACCCTCGTGTCGAACCTGATCGAAGGCGTCACCAACGGCTTCACCAAGATCCTCGACATCAAGGGCGTCGGCTACCGTGCCGCTTCGCAGGGCAAGACCCTGAAGCTGCAGCTCGGCTACTCGCACGACGTCGACATCGCCGTGCCGGAAGGCATTGAGGTCAAGACCCCGGATAACACCACGGTCGAAATCTCGGGCATCGACAAGCAGAAGGTCGGCCAGCTTGCGGCCGAAATTCGCCGCTGGCGCAAGCCTGAGCCCTACAAGGGCAAGGGTATCGCCTACCGCGGTGAGTACATCTTCCGCAAGGAAGGGAAGAAGAAGTAATGGCAAAGCTGTCTCTCTTCGATCGCCGCGCGCGCCGCGTTCGCACCGCGCTCAAGGCCCGTTCGGGTGGTCGTCCCCGTCTGTCGGTGCACCGCACCGGCCGTCACATCTATGCGCAGATCATCGACGATGCGCAGGGCCACACCGTCGCTGCAGCCAACACGCTGGGCGCCAAGGGCACCGACCTCGACGCCGCGACCCGCGTTGGCAAGGAACTCGCCGAGGCCGCCAAGAAGGCGGGTGTTACCTCGGTCGTGTTCGACCGCGGTGGCTTCCTGTATCACGGCCGCGTCAAGGCGCTTGCCGAAGCCGCCCGTGAAGGCGGGCTGGAGTTCTGATCATGGCTGACGAAAACAACAACACGCAGCCGGTTTCGGCTGAAGCACCCCAGGGCGGCGCGCCGTTCGAGGGTAACCGCGAAGGCGGCCGTGGTCGTGGCGGCCGTGGCCGTGGCGGCAACGATCGCGGTGGTGAGCGCGGTGGCCGTGGCGGCCGTCGTGACGACCGTCGCGGCAACCGCAACGCCGACGAGGAGCAGGGTGAAGAGCTGATCGAAAAGCTCGTTCACATCAACCGCGTCTCCAAGACCGTCAAGGGCGGTAAGCGCTTCGGCTTCGCCGCGCTCGTCGTCGTCGGTGACGGCAAGGGCCGCGTGGGCTTCGGTCACTCGAAGGCCCGCGAAGTTCCCGAGGCGATCACCAAGGCGACTGCCTCGGCCAAGAAGAAGATGATCCGCGTCGCGCTGAAGGAGGGTCGTACCCTCCATCACGACGGCAAGGGCCACTTCGGCGCCGGCAAGGTGAACGTGCGTACGGCTCCGGCCGGTACGGGCATCATCGCCGGTGGTCCGATGCGCGCCGTGTTCGAGAGCCTGGGCGTCGCTGACGTCGTCACCAAGTCGGTGGGCACCTCGAACCCGTACAACATGATCCGCGCCACCTTCGACGCGCTGACCACGCAGACTTCGCCGAAGTCGGTGGCCCAGCGTCGTGGCAAGAAGATCGCCGACCTGCTTGGTCGCGGTGGTGCTACCGAGGTAGAGGCCGAGGCCGCTGCCGAAGCCATCGTGGAGTAAGCATCATGGCGAAGATCAAGATCCAGCAGATCGGTTCGCCGATCCGTCGCCCCGAGAGCCAGAAGAAGATCCTCATCGGTCTCGGCCTCGGCAAGATGCACCGTATCGTGGAGCGCGAAGACACCGCCGAAGTGCGCGGTGCCATCGCCAAGCTGCCGCACATGGTGAAGATCGTCGACTGAACCTTCACAGGTTCACGTTGAACGAGACAGAAGGGCCTCGGTGGAAACACCGGGGCCTTTTTGCGTGGGTGGCCGGCCCTTCGACAAGCTCAGGGTGACCCTTCGACAGGCTCAGGGAGAGCGGGGCTAAGTGCAAACCTCCCAATTCCGCTCAGGCTGAGCTTGTCGAAGCCCCAGGGGCATGGTGGGCCTTCCCGCAAGTAATGCTCTTCCAACAGCGCGCGGCTATGCTATTCGCGCCAGCTTCATCGGCGCCGTGAGGCGCCACGGATTCCAATCGGGGACAGGTCTTGATCGGCAAGCGGCTTCTGAGGGCCACCATCCTGTGCATGGGCGCGCTGACGACGGCCGCGTGCTCGGACGACGCGCCCAAGGGCAATCTCGGTGTCGAGGGCGCCTCGGTAACCCAATGCGGCGACCTGCGTGCGGATACCGCGTTCCTGGACAAGCTGCGCAAGGGTGACCGCTCGCTGCGCCGCAGGCTGAAGGACGGTAGCGCCAACGCCGTGGCGGAGGCACACAAGGCGCTCGACATGGGCGACTTTCGCCTGATTGCCGCGACCACGCCGACCGGCATCTCCACCGAGGCTTACGGCGTACAGTGCCGCATGCTTGGCGGCCTTTCGCCATGGACCGTGCGCGCGGTGGCCTTCGTGCCGGAGGGCAAGGTCGAGGGCGGGCAGCAGAAGCCCGACGATACCGTCACCGGCTTTGGTCGCCGCTACAACGCCGCGATGCTGGCCGATCCGCGCTATCCTTATGCCGACGTCTGCCGTGCGGTCGACAAGGCCGGGCCGGCGCCGACGATGCCGGACAATCCCGATGCCGGGATCGAACAGCCCTACGGTTTCGCCGAACTGGGCGTCGCGCGCATGGAGCACGGGCTCGGCGCGGCGGCGCGGCGCGGCTCGATCCGGGATATCGGCATCCTGCTGGAGCGCGATCCCAAGGGCATCGACAAGCCCGATCTGTTCGGCCTCACCCCGCTCGCCTGGGCGGTCGCCTACCATCGCTGGCCTGCGGCGCAGGCGCTGCTGCGGGCCAAGGCCGACCCGATCGGCGGGACGTGCCAGACCACCATCGACCGCCAGTCGCCGTTGCAGATCGCGCGCGTGATGCGCTGGTACGGTGTCATCCGCGCGATGCGGCCGCTGGTGACCGAAGAGCAGTTCGCCAGCCTGCGCCAGAAGCCGCGCTGGGATGACGCCAGCCTCGTCGAGTTCAACCATGCGCTCACCGAACTCAAGGAGCGTTACGATACGCAGCTGAAAGCCAAGCCGTTCGGCCGCTACGACCTGAACTTCCAGGTGGACGAGCAGGGCAACACGACAGAGTGCAAGATGGATCCGGCATCCGTCTCGCCCGCGTTCGACAAGGAACTGTGCGGGCTGGCGGTGGAGATCGTGCGCTGGGCGCCTGCGCGCGACGCCTTCGGTACACGGGTGCCGGAGAGGGCGAAGTTGCTGGTGGGCTTCGGCGGCGGCAGCTGAGGCATGTCCTACATGCCGTGATTCATGCGATAGAGGATCGGTGAGGGCGCGCGCTGTCGCCTTCCCCCCTTTTTCCGTCATCCCCGTGAAGGCGGGGACCCATCTGATGTCTTCGCAACAGGCAATGTCAGGAGATGGGTTCCCGCCTGCACGGGAAAGACAGTTATGATGATGAAGATAGCTTCTGAAGCGGAGAAGGGCGTACGCGAAAGGTCACAGGGAATGGGCGCAAGTCATTCACTGTAAAGGAACAATCTCGGGGTTTCACAGGCTCTTCTGTGTAAACCGGGATGTGGGATGACCCGCTCTTCCCGAATCCGGGGTGACAAGCGCGCCCTCATCCGCTAGGGGCGCCGCTTCCTATCAGCGCGACTCAAAGCGAAAGCGAGTGCAGAACATGAAACTGAATGACATCCGTGACAACGCCGGCGCCCGTCACCGCCGCATGCGCGTCGGCCGTGGTATCGGCTCGGGCAAGGGCAAGACCTCGGGACGCGGCCAGAAGGGTGCCAAGGCGCGCTCGGGCGTTTCGATCAACGGCTTCGAGGGTGGGCAGATGCCGCTCCACATGCGCCTGCCGAAGCGCGGCTTCTCGAACAAGAAGTTCGCCAAGGACTTCGCGGAAGTGAACCTGGGCCTGGTCCAGAAGTTCATCGACGCCGGCAAGCTGGACGTCACCGGCGTGGTCGATCACGCGGCGCTCAAGGCCGTCGGCCTGGCCCGTGGCGGCAAGGACGGCGTGCGCCTCCTCGCCAAGGGTGAACTGACCGCCAAGGTCACCTTCAACGTTGCCGGCGCTTCGGCCGGTGCCGTTGCCGCGGTCGAAAAGGCCGGCGGTTCGGTGATCGTTCCCGCCAAGGAAGAGGCTGCGGCCTGATTTCCGGCGCGACACGCTAAGGCATAAGGAGAGGGCGGGCGCCGGGCGCTTCGCCCTCTCTTCCTGTAAGGTGTCGACAAATGTGATGCGCGGGCGGCACACTGGAGCCGATTCGTGCGGGACGGGTCTTCCCGACATCGTTCCAATGTCTATATGGCCAGTTTCCTTCCCGGGTTCGACAAGGCAGGCATGAGCCGCTAAGGGCGAGTCCGATCAGATTCTTCGAGGCTTTTTAGAACGTCATGGCTTCACGCGCCGACAACATCGCCAGCACGCTCAGCCTGGCCAATTTCTCCAAGGCCACCGAGCTGAAGAACCGCATCTGGTTCACCATCGGCGCGCTCATCGTGTTCCGCTTTTTGAGCTTCGTGCCGCTGCCGGGTGTGAACCCGGTCGCGCTGCGCGATCTCTATCTGCAGACGCAGGGCGGCATCCTTGACCTGTTCAACACGTTCTCGGGCGGTTCGCTTTCGCGCATGAGCCTGATCGCGCTCGGCGTGATGCCGTACATCACCGCCTCGATCGTGGTGCAGCTGGCCGCCTCTCTCCACCCGGCGCTCGTCGCGCTGAAGAAGGAAGGCGAAGCCGGACGCAAGAAGCTCAACCAGTACACGCGCTACGGCACCGTGCTGCTGTGCATCGTGCAGGGCTACGCGATCGCCACCGGTCTCGAGGCGCTTTCGACCTCGCGCGGTCTTGGCGCCGTGGTCGATCCCGGCATCCCGTTCCGCGTCGGCGCGGTGATCTCGCTGATCGGCGGCACCATGTTCCTGCTGTGGCTGGGTGAGCAGATCACCTCGCGCGGGATCGGCAACGGCGTCTCGCTCATCATCATGGCGGGTATCGTCGCGCAGATGCCGACGTTCGCCAGCAACCTGGGCTCGGCCTACTCGGCGGGCGACACCGGTTCGATCCTCATCATCGCGCTGATCGCGCTGGTGGTGGCGATGATCCTGATGATCTGCTTCATGGAACGCGCCACGCGCCGCCTGCTGATCCAGTATCCCAAGCGCGCCACCCAGCGCGGCATGATGCAGGCCGACCGCAGCCACCTGCCGCTCAAGCTCAACACCGCCGGCGTGATCCCGCCGATCTTCGCCAGTTCGCTGCTGCTGCTGCCGCTGACGATCAGCCAGTTCGCCGGCAAGTCGCTGACGCCGGATTCGACGATGGGCAAGATCGTGGTCTCGCTCAACCAGTACTTGGGCCACGGCAAGCCGCTCTACATGCTGCTCTACGCGGCGGGCATCATTTTCTTCTGCTTCTTCTACACCGCAGTCGTCTTCAATCCGGAAGAGACCTCGGACAACCTGAAGAAGAACGGCGGCTTCATTCCGGGTATCCGTCCCGGCAAGAACACTGCGGTCTATCTCGACTACGTCCTGACGCGCATCACCGTGATCGGTGCGGCCTACCTGGTCATCGTCTGCACGGTGCCTGAGTACTTCCTGTCGATGACGGGCTTGCCGCTGCTGTTCATGGGTGGCACGAGTCTGCTGATCGTCGTCAACGTGACCGTGGATACGATCACGCAGATTCAGTCGCACCTGCTGGCGCACCAGTACGGCGACCTCATCAAGAAGGCCAAGCTGAAGGGCCGCATGCGCTGAGGCGCGTGCCGATAACGTAAAACCGAGGGGGATTCAGGGCGTGAACATTATCCTGCTGGGACCGCCGGGGGCGGGCAAGGGAACCCAGGCGCAGCGTCTCGTCGACAAGCATGGCATGCGCCAGTTGTCGACCGGCGACATGCTGCGCGCCGCAGTCAAGGCGGGGACGCCGACCGGGCTCGAAGCCAAGGCGGTCATGGAGCGTGGCGAGCTGGTGTCGGACGCGATCGTCTCGGCGCTGATCGGGGACGAACTCGACGCGATGGGCGTGGATACCGGCGCCATCTTCGACGGCTATCCGCGCACCGAAGCGCAGGCGGAATCGCTTGACGGCATTCTGGAAGCGCGCGGTCGCAAGCTCGATCACGTGATCGAACTGGAAGTGAACGAGGATGCTCTGGTCGAGCGCATCACCGGCCGCTTCACCTGCGCCACTTGCGGCAAGGGCTACCACGACACCTTCGAGAAGCCTAAGGTCGAAGGCACTTGCGACAAGTGCGGCGGGCACGAGTTCAAGCGCCGCCCGGATGACAACGCCGAGACCGTGCGCACCCGCATGGCCGAATACCGCGCCAAGACCGCGCCGATCCTGCCCGTCTACGAAGCGCGCGGTATCGTCGCCAAAGTCGACGGCATGGCTGACATGGACGAGGTGACGGCGGCGATCGAGGCAATCCTCGCGGGCTGATCCTGTTCCAGAGTGAACCGAACAATGAAACCCGGAAGTGCCTCAGGTCGCTTCCGGGTTTTTCATTTTGTCGTCGAAGTGCGCGACAGGGATGACGGGCTTCATGCGATCTGGCATGGACGGTTTCGCGACATTGACGGGGCCTTCACGGCCGGGCAGGGGCAGCTTTATGAAGTCTTTCGCATTTGCGCTGGCGGCGGCCGGCATGGCGCTCGTTCCTTCGGCGGCAAGCGCGAGCGTCGCGCAAGTCGAGGCCAACGGCTTCGTCGTGCGCCATGTCGCGCAAGTCCCGGCGACGCCCGAGGAAACCTGGGCAGTGCTGGTGAAGCCTTCGGTCTGGTGGGACTCCGATCACACCTGGTCCGGCGATGCCGCGAACCTCACGCTCGATGCGCGGGCGGGCGGCTGCTTCTGCGAAGTGCTGCCCAACGAAAGCTCGCCCAAGGCAACGCCGCGCGGCAGCGTCGAGCACATGCGGGTGATCTACGTGGAGCGCGGCCGCGCCCTGCGTATGAGCGGGGCGCTCGGCCCGCTGCAGTCGGACGCGGCGATCGGCACGCTTACCGTGCAGCTCAAGCCGGACGGGAAGGGCGGTACGCAGGTCCTGCTCGAATACGTCGTGGGCGGTTTCACCCGCACCCCGTTCGAGAAACTGGCGCCTGCGGTGGATGGCATGCTCGGCGGACAGCTCCAGCGCCTGACGGAGAAGCTGGGCGGCGCCTTCGCGGCGGCCTTCCCGAAGATCGAGACGGACGTTGCCGACCCGCCTGTCGAGGCGCCTGCAGCGGCGGATCCTGCGGTCGGGCTCGACATCGTGCCGCTTTCGAGCAAGCCGATGACCAGTGACGGGCCGCTCGTCGGACGCTAGGTCCGATGCGTGCGGTGCCGCCATGGGACAGGGCCGGGTGCTACGCACTTTGACTGGCCTCGCGATTTGCGTTAAACAGTCCTCACAGGCGCGACATCCGCCCCGTCGATCAGGCGGAGGGCGGCGCCCGGTCGATGCCGCAGGCGTTGACGCGGAACGTTGACTCTGCGCGCGAATCGTTTTAAGCGCCCCCTTCACTCGTCAGTAAACGGCAGTCCGGAAGGCCCATACCGCGTGTCCAAAGCACCCGCGTGTAACCGCCAACCGGGCCTTTTGCCATTTCACTTCCCCGAGTGTTTTCGCGATGAGATGGAGGTGCGCGCTCGCACCTCTGTGGAGCAGGAGAATTAAGTGGCTCGTATTGCAGGGGTAAATCTCCCCACCAACAAGCGCGTTATCATCGCGCTGACGTATATCCACGGCATCGGCCGTACCAAGGCGCTCGAGATCGCCGACAAGCTCGGTATCGATCACACCCGCCGTATCCAGGATCTCTCGGACGCCGAAGTGCTCCAGATCCGTGAGACCATCGACGCCGACCACACGGTCGAGGGTGACCTTCGTCGCGAGACCGCGATGAACATCAAGCGCCTGATGGACCTCGCCTGCTACCGCGGCCTGCGTCACCGCAAGGGTCTGCCGGTTCGTGGCCAGCGCACGCACACCAATGCGCGCACCCGCAAGGGCAAGGCCAAGCCGATCGCCGGCAAGAAGAAGTAAGCCGAGGGAGCCGTTAAGGCTTTCGGTTTCCCGCAGCGATAATTCGACAGGATATACGATATGGCACGCGAACCTCAGCGCATTAAGCGCCGCGAGCGCAAGAACATCACGAGCGGCATCGCCCACGTGAATGCTAGCTTCAACAACACCATGGTGACCATCACCGACGCCCAGGGCAACGCGATTTCGTGGTCCTCCGCCGGCATGATGGGCTTCAAGGGCAGCCGCAAGTCGACCCCGTACGCCGCTCAGGTGGCCGCGGACGACGCCGGCAAGAAGGCCGCCGAGCACGGCGTCCGCACCCTCGAAGTCGAAGTCAAGGGCCCGGGTTCGGGCCGCGAGAGCGCCCTGCGCGCCCTGGCTGCCGTGGGCTTCACGATTACCTCGATCCGCGACGTCACGCCGATTCCGCATAACGGCGTGCGTCCCTCGAAGCGCCGCCGCGTCTGATCGAGCTAATGCGGGCGGTGACCGGTCACCGCCCGTCTTCGGAACGTCCCGGGCCTCTCCACCAGGCCTTCGGGACGCAACCGCCATCACTCCCAGGGGAAGTCCATGACTGTCAACATCAAGAACTGGCAGGAACTCAAGAAGCCGAACAGCCTTGAGATCAAGCCGGGACCAGACCCCAAGCTGAAGGCGACCTTCGTCGCCGAACCTCTCGAGCGCGGCTTCGGCCTGACGCTCGGCAACGCGCTGCGTCGCGTGCTGCTCTCTTCCCTCCAGGGCGCGGCGATCACCTCGATCAAGATCGAGAACGTGCTCCACGAATTCTCGTCGCTCGCAGGCGTGCGTGAAGACGTCACGGACATCGTCCTGAACGTCAAGCAGATCGCGCTCAAGATGCAGGGCGATGGTCCGAAGCGCCTCCAGCTTTCGGCAACCGGTCCGGCCGCCGTCACCGCCGGCGACATCGCCGTCACCGGTGACATCGAGGTCATGAACAAGGACCTCGTGATCTGCCACCTCGACGATGGTGCGACGCTCAACATGGAGCTGACCGCCGACTCGGGCAAGGGTTACGTCCCCGCCGTGTCGAACCGTCCGGTCGACGCGCCGATTGGTCTGATCCCGGTCGACTCGCTCTACTCGCCGGTTCGCCAGGTGAGCTACAAGGTCGAGAACGCCCGCATCGGCCAGGAGCTGGACTTCGACAAGCTCAACCTGACGGTCGAGACCGACGGCACCGTGACCCCGGAAGATGCCGTGGCTTATGCCGCGCGCATCCTGCAGGACCAGCTGGCGCTGTTCGTCCACTTCGAAGACATCGCCCCGGTTGGCGCCTCGCCGATGATCGGCGTGGCTGTCGGCGGCGCGGCGGCTTCGGAAGAGAGCGACACCAACCAGCTCAACCGTTACCTTCTCAAGAAGGTGGACGAGCTGGAACTGTCGGTCCGTTCGGCCAACTGCCTCAAGAACGACAACATCATCTACATCGGCGATCTGGTCCAGAAGACCGAAGCCGAGATGCTGCGCACGCCGAACTTCGGCCGCAAGTCGCTCAACGAGATCAAGGAAGTGCTTTCCTCGATGGGTCTGCGCCTCGGCATGGACATCCCGGGCTGGCCGCCCGAGAACATCGAAGAGATGGCCAAGAAGCTCGAGCAGGAACTGCTCGGCTGATTGGACCTTCGGGTTTCGAAATGAAGAGGGCCTCGCGGGTGACTGCGGGGCCTTTTTCTTTGCTTGTAAGGGCGATCGCGGCATAGACTTCAAACCATGCCAGACATTGATATGATCGTTAGGCGGCTTCAAAGGCGGTCCCTTGTCGTCAGCGCCTGCATTCTGGGGCTGGTCCTAACCGCATGTGCGGTGACGGGCGCGTCGCTGTTACAGCCCATGCTATTGGTGGCGCTGGGACTTCCGATTTGGGACAGGATTTGGTGGCATCGCAAGCGGGATCTCGCGATGCTGGTATCAGTCGAGGAATGTCTTGTTTGGGAGGCTGAGGAGGAAGCCCGTTCGATCTTCACAAACAAATATGTCGCGATGATCGCGAACTTGTTTCTTGTCGCAATGGCCGTTGATTACATCGTCGGTGGGTGGCGCGAAGGACAGGTGAATTCAATAGGGCTGCTTGTCGGCAATGATACGTTTCGGATGGCGGATAGCCCGGTAAGCTATTGGTTCTGGATGGGGGCGGCTTTGCTGTTCGCCGTCAATCTCATCCGAATGGCAGCATTGGAATTGAGGGCGAGAACCGGTGATGTCAGGCCGAGTTTCGATGGCTATTGGCTTCAATGTGATGGAATGACCTTCAAGCCTTGACTCCCGCCCCGTTTTCGTATTGAGGGCGCGCTTCACAAATACGTGAACAGGCTTTGGGCGATGGTCTAACCGCATCGCCCGGCAGGCAGTACCTTGAACGGCTGCCTGACGAACGGAGTAAAGAATATGCGTCACAAGATGGGCGGCCGCAAGCTGCAGCGCAAGTCCGGCCACCGCGCGGCCCTGCTGCGCAACCTGGCCGCAGCGCTGATCAAGCACGAGCAGATCCAGACCACCACGCCGAAGGCGAAGGAACTGCGTCCCTACATCGAGAAGCTGATCACGCTCGCGAAGAAGGGCGGCCTTTCGAACCGTCGTCTCGCGCACGCGCGCATTCTCGACGAAGCGCAGGAAAAGAAGCTGTTCGAAGTCCTCGCCGAGCGTTTTGCCGGTCGCGAGGGTGGCTACACCCGCATCATCAAGGCCGGTTACCGCGCTTCGGACGCCGCTCCGATCGCGATTATCGAACTGGTCGACCGCGACGTCGATGCCAAGGGCCAGGACTCCGGCCCGGTGCACACCGACGCCGAGGAATTCGCCGAGGCGTAAGCCACTCGGCGTCCCTGACGGGATAGAGAAGCGGTCGCGGACTTCGGTTCGCGGCCGCTTTTTCATGCGTGCTTTCCCCGGCGCGGCGATGTGCTAGAAAACAGGCTCAAAAACAGGGTCGGGAGGATGTGTGAAGATTAGCGGGCTGCAGGTGTTGGCGGCGCTCTTGCTGTCGGGGGCGGCGACGCCCATCTGGGCAGGGCCTATGTCCGACATCAGCTATCCACAGACCCGCCGCGACACTGTCGTAGAGACCCAGTTCGGCGAGGCCATCGCCGATCCCTATCGCTGGCTCGAGGATGACGTAAGACATTCCTCCGAGGTCGCCGACTGGGTGAGCCGTGAGAACGCCGTCACCGAAGACTATCTGACCGCACTCCCCCAGCGCGCGCAGTTCCAGCGCCGCATCCGCGCCTTCATGGACTACGAGCGCTTCGGTATCCCGGTGAAGGCGGGCGGCAGCTACTTCTACACCCGTAACACCGGCCTGCAGAACCAGGCGCAGTTGTTCGTACGCAAGGGGCTGGACGGCAAGCCGCGCCTGCTGCTCGATCCCAACGCCTGGGCGAAGGACGGGGCGACGGCACTCGATTCCTGGGAGCCCTCGCAGAAGGGGCGCTACCTGCTGTATAGCGTTCAGGACGGCGGCAGCGACTGGCGCATCCTGCGCGTGATCGACGTCAAGACCGGCGAGCCGCTGCAGGACGAGGTGCGCTGGGCCAAGTTCACGGGCCTCTCATGGGTGGGCGAGGAAGGCTTCCTCTATTCGCGCTTCCCGGAGCCGAAGGAAGGCGCGGCGTTCCAGTCGCTGAACTACAACCAGGCCGTGTATTTCCACCGCATCGGCACGGCTCAGGACGCGGACGAACTGGTCTATGCGACGCCCGACGCGCCCGATCTGGGGCATGTGGCGGACGTGACGCAGGACGGGCGCCTGGCGCTCATCACCAGTCATGTCGGCACCGATGCGCGCTACGAAGTGCGGGTGATCGATCTCGACAAGCGCAAGCGCGACGGATGGAAGGCAGTGCCGCTCGTCTCCGGTTTCACCGATGACTGGAAGCTGGTCGAAGGTGCCGGGCGCAAGTTGTGGTACGTGACCAACCGGGACGCGCCGCGCTATCGGCTCGTCGGCATCGATCTCGATGCACCCAAGGCCGAGTGGACCGAGATCGTCGCCGAGCGCGAGGATATTCTGGAGCGCGCGGGGATCGTCGGGGACCGGCTCGTCCTCAACTACATGCGCGATGCGGCGAGCCATGCGGAAATCCTGGCGCTCGACGGCAGTGTCGGCAAGACGCTGTCGCTGAACGGCATCGGCACCGCTTCGGGCTTTCGCGGGAAGCCGGGCGACCCGGAGACGTTCTACGCCTTCACCAGCTTCAACTGTCCGGCCTCTATCTACCGGATGGACCTGGCGACCGGGGTGACGACGCCCTTCGCGACGCCGAAGATGTGCTACGATCCGGGTGCCTACGTGGTCGAGCAGCGCTTCTTCCCGTCGAAGGACGGCACCCGCGTGCCGATGTTCATCGTGCGCAGTCGTGCGGTGGCCAAAACGAAGCAGCCGGTGCCGACGCTGCTCTATGGATATGGCGGCTTCGACGTTTCGCTGACCCCCGGCTTCTCGGCGACGCGCATGGCGTGGCTGGAGGCGGGCGGGGCCTTCGCGCTGGCGAACTTGCGCGGCGGCGGCGAGTACGGGCGCGAGTGGCACGATGCGGGGCGGCGGCAGAACAAGCAGAACGTCTTCGACGACTTCATCGCGGCGGGCGAGTTCCTCGTAAACGAGGGCATCGCGAAGAAGGACGGCCTTGCCATTCAGGGCGGCTCCAACGGCGGGTTGCTGGTGGGTGCGGTGGTCAACCAGCGGCCGGACCTGTTCGCGGCGGCGGTCGCGCAAGTGGGCGTCATGGACATGCTGCGCTTCGACCGCTTCACGGCCGGGCGTTACTGGACCGACGACTATGGGAGGCCGGACCGGGAAGACGACTTCAAGGTCCTGCGCGCCTATTCGCCCTACCACAACATTCGCGAGGGTGCGCAGTATCCGGCGATCCTGGTTACTACGGCAGACACCGACGACCGCGTGGTGCCCGGGCACTCGTTCAAGTACACGGCGGCGCTGCAGCACGCGAACCTCGGGGCCAGGCCGCGTCTCATCCGCATCGAGACCCGCGCCGGACACGGCTCGGGAAAGCCCACGGACAAGGCGATCGAGGAGGGTGCGGACATCCTCGCCTTCGTCGCGCAGTGGACGGGGCTGCGCCTTCCGGCCGAAGCCAGTGTCGCTCAGGCCGGAGAGCCGACCGCCGCGACGCCGTGAAGCGGTTCATGCATAGGACAGCATGAGCGGCGTACGTTCCGTGACTTGGGCGGCGCGGACCGTGCGCGCCGGATAGGGTTTCTCCCGATGAAGATGTTGCGTTCGCGTGCCGCCGTATCCCTTGCCGCGCTCGCGGTGCTTTGCGTTACCGCCACGCCGGTTCTGGCACACGGCCGGGACGAGTGGAGGGGCCATCGCCATTATCGCGGCGGCGGCATCGATGGCGGGGACCTTCTGGCCGGGCTGCTGGTCGTCGGCGGGGTTGCCGCGATCGCTTCTGCCGTCAGCAAGAACAGCGCCGACAAGCGTGGCGGCGAGCCCGCGCCCTATCGCTATCCGGGCGGCCCGGAAGCGGGGGACGATGCGGACTATGGCGCGCCGCCGGCCGACAATGGCGATACCGCGCCATATCCGGGCGGCCCGGTGAGCGGCCGCGACTATTCGAACGAGCCTGCCGGGGCCGGATCGCTGGGCGGCGCGGTCGACGCCTGTTCTGCGGAACTCGAGCGCGGTGACAAGCGCGTCGAATCGGTGGACTCGGTGCGGCGCATGGGCGAGCGCTACAGCGTCGAGGGGCGCCTGCAGGACGGCCGCCCGTTTGCCTGCAGCGTCGATGGCTCGGGGCACATTCGCTCGGTGGCTGTCGATGGGCATGGCATGATCTGAGCCGAAACGCCCGCGCGGTATCGACGCGCGCGGGCGTTGCGCTTCAGACAGTTTTCCGGAATATCGACTCCTGATTTGAAATGGCGAACTGCTTGAGCGGTTGCCAGTGGTCGTGCCCGGCGCCTTTCGTGTCGGCACGGCCGAGAGGAGAGCCGGGAACGTGAACACCGAGGCCGCCGCCGACACCGTTGCAGACCTTCCGGGGGATGCACAGACGTTCCCCAGCCTCATTCGGGCTGTCGCTGCCGCCTATGGCGATGCCGTCGCGGTGACGCTGGAGGAAGGCGAGGAGACGGTGGCCTGCGCCACTTATCGCGAGCTTGAGGCGCGTTCGGCCATGCTGGCGCGCGGGTTGCTGGCGCGCGGGATCGGCAAGGGGGCGCGGGTCGGCTTCATTCACGGCAACGGACCGGAATTCGCGGTGATGCTGGCGGCGGTGAGCAGGATCGGCGCCGTCGCAGTGCCGATCAGCACGATGATCCGCGCCAACGAACTGGTCCGCGTGCTGCGCCAGTCGGATGTGCAGGGGCTCATCCTCCAGCGCACCATGCTGGGCAAGGACTATGCCGAGCGCGTGCTGGAGGCGCTCCCCGAACTGGACGGGCAGGAGAGCGGCGCGCTGCGGCTTGGCAGGGCGCCGTACTTGCGCTGGATCGCCTCGGACGGAGAGGGATTGCCTCCCAGCATCACACCGCTCGACTGGCTGGCCGGGGCCGCCGCGACGGTAGGCGAAGACCTGCTGCGCGAGGTCGAATCCGAAGTCCATCCGACCGACCAGATGGTCGAGATCTACACCTCCGGCTCGATGGCGCTGCCCAAGGGCGTGCGCCATGCCCATGGCCCCGTCTGCTTCCGCAGCCATACGATGCGCGAGATGATGGGGCATGTGCCCGGGAAGCGCGTGGCCTGCATCCTGCCGATGTTCTGGGTCGGCGGCATGATGATGTACCTCGTGCCGGGGCTGGAAGCGGGGGCGACCGTCGTGTGCACCGAGCGCACGCTTTCCAACAGCCGCTTCGCGATGGGCTCGGTGCTGGCGGAGGAAGATCTTGCGGCCATGCGCGGACCGAAGCCGTGGTGGGGCCTCGGCATGAGCGAGACGCTGGGGCCTTACTCGTGGGGCGATGACTTCCGCGCGCCGGGACGGCCGGTCTGTGCGCCGATGGACCATTTCGGGCCGGGCTACGAAATCCGTATCGCAGATGCCGAAAACCGCCCGGTCGCGGCGGGCGAGGCGGGGGAGATGCAGGTGCGCGGCTATCCCGTCGCCAGCGGCCTCCACAAGATCGAGCGGGCGGAGCACTACACACCCGACGGTTACTATCGCACCGGCGACATGTGCGTGATGGAGGACCGCCCGGAAGGACGGCGCATTCATTTTGTCGGGCGCGGGGGGGACATGATCAAGGTGTCTGGTTCCAACGTCTCCCCGGCCGAAGTGGAGATGGAACTGCAGTCGCTGGACGGAGTGCACACCGCTTACGTGGTCGGCCTGCCGGACCGCGAGCGCGGCGCGCTGCTGGTCGCGGCGGTGATTGCGCGCGACGGGCTGGAACTCGATTTCGCCGTGATCGAGGCGGAATTGCGTCGGCGTCTCTCCAGCTACAAGGTGCCGCGTGCCTATGTTCCGCTGGAACGCGAGGAGATACCGCTCCTCCATTCCAACAAGGTGGCCCGGCGCGCGTTGGCGCGGATGATGGAGGACCGGCTCGGGCGCGGCTGAAGTTCGCTTTAATGAACAGGCGTGCCTATTGACGAACCGTGCCGATTGCCAATAGGCCCGAACGGTTCGAAATATCGAAAGCAGCCATGTCGCGTTCCTCTCCCGGTGTCGCCCGCGTCGCGGCCATCCTCAACTTCATCGCCGACCATCCCGGGCAGGCGTTCGCTCTGACCGATCTGGTGCGGGCATTGAAGTTGAGCCGCGCGACCTGCCATGCGCTGCTGACCGGCCTCGTCGATGTCGGCTACCTCTATCGCACGACCGACAAGACTTACGTGCTCGGCCCCGCGCTGGCGGCGATCGGGCGCACGGCGGCGGCGCATTTTTCGCCGCTGCAGGTCGCGCAGCCCGAGATGCGCAGCCTGGCCGACGAATTCGACGTGGTCTGCGGGGCCTACTTCCTCGAAGGCGACGTGATCCATCTGCGGGAACGCGCGGCCTCACTCAGCCATATCGGCTATCCGGTGCCGCTGGGCACGCGCATGCCGCTGCGCTGGATTCAGGCGATGACCTTCTTCGCCCGTTCCGCGCGGGACGCCGATGCATGGGTATCTCGGGCCGATCCGCCGCTCGGTGAGGAGAATCTCGGCCAGTTCCGCGCAGGGCTCGAGTTCGTGCGCGCGCACGGCTACCTCGCGCTATTGCGCCGTCCAGGCAGCGAAGAGGAACTCGGCGTGCGCTCGGGCACCGAGGACCCGCCGGTGGTGCCGCTCGTCGAGGTCGACGGGCAGCGGGTCTATCCGCTCGTGGCGCTGATGGCGCCGATCTACGACAGCCGCAACCGGGTGGTGATGGCGCTGGTCATGGCCGGCTTCCACGGCGCCATGAACGGCACGGCGCTGTCCGAGGCCGGTGCCCGCCTGGCCCATGCTTGCGAGCGCATCTCCGGCTTCCTGGCCGGCGGCGGCGAGAGCGACTGACTTCGCGGTAACGGGCTTGCCCCGGGACCGCTGGCCGTGAACGGCCCGCCTGTCGCTTCGATGCCTTCCGCATGAACTGCAGCTAAAGACCGCCACCGGTCCCGGATCGAATCCGGGGCGACGGCAATCCCGCCCGGGCGAGGCGCGCCTTGCTTGACCGCGCGCGCTTGCCAGCATATCAATTATCGCGAAAATAAATTCGCGATACCGAACTATCGATATGCGCTATCGAAATTCAGGCATCGCCGGGTGGGAGAGAGCCTGTGTCTGACGTGATCGTTGCCCCCGAAACGCGGGATCTTGCCGAACTGGCCGGACGCCTCGAACATTGGCTCGGCGGTTGCTTGCCGCGCGCCACCGGCATCGCCGTCACCGATCTCGCCTATCCGCGCGGTGCCGGGCAGAGCCATGAGACGGTGCTGTTCGATGCACACTGGACCGAGGGTGGGCAGCCGCGCACGCAAGGCTGCGTGGTCCGGATCAAGCCGCGCACCTTTACCGTCTTCCCGGACAACCTGTTCGACGAGCAGCACGCGATCATGAAGCTGCTGTCGGACGAAGGACTTGTCCGCGTCGCCAGGCCGCTGTGGTTCGAGGAGGACCCGTCGATCCTCGGCAATCCGTTCTTCGTGATGGAGAAGAAGCAGGGCCGCGTGCCCGTGTCGATCCCGCCTTATGGGCGCGAGGGCTGGCTGCACGACGCTGCGCCACAGCAGCGGCGCAGCGTGTGGCGCAGCGCGGTCGAGCAACTCGCGGCGATCCAGCGCGTGCCGGTGGCGAGCGCGGGGTTCCTCGGCGGCAAAGGCGCGGCGGCGCGGGGGTTGGCGCAGGAGTGGGACAAGTACCAGCGCTTCACCGCCTGGCTTGAGGAGACCGCGCCGCAGCCGGTGCTGCGCGATGCGCTGGCAAGGCTGGAGAGCGCATGGCCTGCCCACGATCCCGAGGGGATCGTCTGGGGCGACGCGCGCATCGGCAACATGATGTTCGACGACGACTTCCACGTCGTCGCGGTGATGGACTGGGAACAGCCCTCGCTCGGCGGCGCTCTGCACGATCTCGCCTGGTTCTGCACGTTGTCCGAGACGATGCACGGCCGCAATTCGACGTACGGTGCGTATCTCGAAGGCATGGGCACGCGGGAGGAGACGATCGCGCTGTGGGAAGAGATCAGCGGCAAGTCTGCGGCGGGCCTCGAATGGTACGAGGATTTCACCCAGTTCAAGATGACCTGCACCGGCGTGCGCCTCAGCCAGCTGCGCGGCACTGCAGGAATGGATGAAGCGGCGATGCGGCGGCGGTTGAAGGTGGCCTAATCATCCTCGCCCGGATGGAGCGGCAGGCCCAGCGACCAATGGATCGCCGCGCCGCGTAGCCCGAAGCCGGCGATCACGGCGATCGCCCAGGTCATCGCCGGGGACAGGCCCGCGGCGATGCCTGCTGCAGCGACCCCGGAGGCGAGCGCGGCTGCCGTCACGTAAAGTTCGGGCCGCATCAGGATCGAGGGCTGGCCCGCCAGCACGTCGCGCACGATGCCGCCAATGCAGCCGGTGATCACCCCCATCAGCATCGCGGGGACCGGCGGGACGCCCCAATGCAGCGCCTTGATCGTGCCGAACACGGCATAGACCGCTAGGCCCAGCGCGTCTGCCCACTCCAGAATATGCCCGCGCCACCAGCGGACCGGCGTGAACCACGCGAGCAGCGCTACGGCGAGACACACCGGCGCCACCAGCGGGTCGTGGACCCAGAACACCGGCGCTCCGATGAGCAGGTCGCGCAGGGAACCGCCGCCGACCCCGGTGATCAGCGCGAAGAAGGCCACGGTCACGAAAGTCTGGCGCAGCTGCGCGGCGGCGAGGGCACCCGTCAGCGCGAAGACCGCGATGCCGACAAGGTCGAGCGCAGGGGGCAGGGCGGGGGAAGGCGGGATCATGCCCCGGCTCCTAGCACGCAGTGCGCCGCTTGACCCAATCGGATTTTACGATACACAAAGGATCATAAAAGCACGGGAGCGAGATGCGTGTCCTACGAGAAGGCCGACTGGTACACCGACATTGCGCTGGTGGACGATCCGCATGCCTACTTCGACTATCTGCGTGCGCAGGGGCCTGTCGTGCGGCTCCCGCATCGCGGCGCGGTGGCCGTCGTGGGTTATGAGGAGGTCGTCCAGGTGTCGCTCGACACCGAACATTTCTCGGAGATCAACGGCGTCACCGGCGGCATGGTCGACCTGCCGTTCGTGCCGGAGGGCGACGATATCGGCGACGAGCTGGAGGCCCATCGCAGCAAGATCGCCTTCGCCGACCAGATAGTCTGCGAACAGGGCACGCGCCACGCGAACTTGCGCTCGATTCTCTCGCGCCTGTTCACGCCCAGCCGGCTGAAGCAGTTGCAGCCCCGGCTTGCGGCCACGGCGGAGGGGCTGATCGACGAGTTCCACGGCGACGGGCAGGTCGATATCGTGCGCCAGTACGGCGGGCCTTACGGCGCGCTGGTGATCTCCGACCTGCTGGGCTTGTCCGAGGCCACGCGCGCTCGTTTTCGCAAGTTGCTGGAAGGGGCGATCCCCGTGCCGATGGATGCCACGCACGAGGAGATGATGAAGAACCCGCTGGTCCCGGTGGGCAAGGAACTGTTTGGCCTCATCGCGCGGCGACGGATTGCCGGTCATCCGCTGATGCGGCCTTTTCGCACCTTGCTGGCGCGGGAGGACATTCTGGGGGAACTGGCGAAGGCCACGTATCCGGATGGCTCGAAGCCTTCGCTCGTCGACGTGACGGGGCTGGCGGCGTTCCTGTTCGGCGCGGGGCAGGACACCACCAACCGCCTTCTGGCGAACGGTTTCAAGGTGATCGCCACACGCCCCGACATCCAGACCGAACTGCGCCGCGATCCCGCGCGCATTCCCGACTTCGTCGAGGAACTGCTGCGCTACGACGGCTCGGTCAAGAGCGCGGGGCGGCTCTGCCGCAAGACCACGACGCTGGGCGGGGTCGAGATCAAGGCGGGCACGCCCATCCTTATGAGCCACATGGCCGCCAACCGCGATCCGGCGCGCTTTCCCGATCCTTCACGGTTCGATATGGACCGGCCCCGGATCAAGGAGCACCTTGCCTTCGGACGCGGCGCGCATACCTGCATCGGCGCGCCGCTGGCCCGGCGCGAGGTGGCGGTCAGCATAGAGCGGCTGCTCGCGCGCATGGGCGAGATCCGACTGTCGGAGGAACACCACGGCCCCGAGAGCGCGCGCCGGTTCGAATACGAGCCGACGTATGTGCTGCGCGCTCTGAAGTCGCTGTACCTCGAATTCGATCCGCTGTGACCATTCCTCCCCGAGCTTGTCTCGGGGAGGATAGGCTAAATCCGCATCACCACACGGCCGAACGGATGCCCCTCGGCAACGAAGCGGTGCGCCGCCACGGCTTCGGCGAGGCCGAATTCCCGCTCGATCGGCATCGCCAGTTCGCCTGCATGGACTTTCGCCAACAGGTCCGCCAGCAGGGCGTGGACGCGCGGGGTGTGCATGTCGCGGCCGAAGGAGATGCCGGTGACCTGCATCGCCTTGCGGATCAGTTCGAAGAACCCGAAGCTGGGCAACGTCCCTTCCGCCGCGCCGACCACGGCATAGCGGCCGTGCCCGCGCAGCGCCTCTACCAGAGCATCCTTGCCCGCCCCGCCGGCAAGATCCAGCGCAAGGTCGATGCCCTTGCGCGCGGTGATCTCCTTGCACCGCGCGGCGATGTCCTCGCGCCGATAGTCGATGCCGTGCGTCAGGCCGAAAGGTTCCACCCGGGCAAGGCGTTCAGGGCTGGAGGCCGTGCCGATCACCGTAGCGCCCGCCTGCGAGGCGAGTTGCACGGCGGCGAGGCCCACTCCGCCCGCCGCGCCCTGGACCAGCACCGTCTCGCCTGCGACCAGTCCGCCGTAGGTGAACAGCGCATCGTAGGCTGTCCCGAAGGCGATCGGCACCACCGCCGCGAGGGCAAGGTCCATCCCCTCGGGCACCGGATAGGCGTAAGTTTCGGGCACCGCGAAGAGTTCGGCATGGCTGCCGCTCCAGTTGAAGCCGACCACCCGGTCTCCGACGGCGAAGCGCGTCACTTCCGCGCCCACCGCCGCCACCGTTCCCGCCGCCTGGTAACCGGGGACGAAAGGCGTGTGCGCAGGCGGCGTGTGGATTCGGTTGAGCAGGTCGCCGCCCTCGATCGAGATGACGTTGACCCGGATGAGGACGGTTCGCGGGCCGACTTCCGGATCCGGCTGCTCCCCGAAGTGCATGACCTCGGGGCCGCCGTTCTCGTTGTACCAGACTGCCTTCATCGCGCTCTCCCGTGCGTTTGTCGTCGCCTAGTGCCAGCCCGGCGCCCTGCCGCGCATCTGGTCAATCGGAGAGGGCGTGCAGGTTCATGGCGTGAAGCGCAAGTAAGCCATCACGCGCGAACCGTAATGCCGATCGGTCCAGCGCGAGAGCGGATCGACCTCGTCCTTCCCGATCGAAGTGCCGGAATAGCGCAGCCCCGCAGCGAAGTTGGCGTCCGTGTACTCGGCGCCGACATGGTGGTCGAGGTAGTCGCCGCCCGGTCGCAGGCGGGCCGCGCGCGGATCGCCGTTGGAGGAACCGCTGGTGTGGCCGACACCGCCGTAGAGCGTCACCGGCGTGCCCGGTATGCTGGCCGAAAGCTGCGCGTCGAGGGTGAGGTTGCTGCCGCCGATGGCATCCTGCGAGGGCGCGAACGCGGCGCTCAGAACCAGCTGCGCCGGGCCGAGCGTGCGCGCGATCTCGCCGGTCAGCTCGGCATAGCTGGTGCCCGCGCGGCCGACGAAGACATTGCCACGCACCCCGGCGGACAGGTCCCACCCCCCGCTGCGCAAAGCGTAGCGCGGCGCCAGGGTCAGACCGATATCCGCGCCGCCGTGCCGTGCGCTGCCGCGCAAGGTCACGGCATCGAGGTCTATTCCGAGATCGTAGGTGACCGGCACCGAGGCAGAGACGCCGAGCGCGGCCTTGCCGTCGCTTCCGCTCAGGCCCCGTTCGCGGTGATCGGTTTCGGCCTCGAAGGATACGGTGGAACCTGCCGATTGCGCGTTGGCATCAGCAAAGACGAGGCCGCCGCATACCGCGACGGCCATACCGAGAAAATATCGCATCCGATTGATCTAGCAATCTTTCCTGGCAGTGTCCGTCAGTTCGCGGCGAAGTGATGCGCGGCGTCGATAGCAGCGAGGGCGTGCTCGCGGTCGGCGCTCGCCGCTTCGGCTAGGTGTGCGGTGATGGCGGGGGTCTTGTCATCCACGAGCCGGGCCAGTTGGGCGTCGCGGCTACGGCAGTCGCCGGGCAACTGGCGGGTGAAGGTCTCCTTGCCGGGCAGCGCTGCGGTCAGGGCGTGTCCGCCGTCGGCGATGACACGCTCGACCGAGACGGTCGCGGTCATGACGCAGCGCTGGGTGCTCTGGCGGGCGGGCGGAGCGATACCGATCGTGCGCATGCTGGTTTCGACACGGGCGCGGTAGTCCACGCTGTAAGTGCTCCCACGGTGATCGACGGAGACGCTGTGTACGGGCGCGGCGGTGGCGGCGAGAGCGCCAATGAAACCGAAAGCGGCGAGCAGGCTCATGTTTCCTCCCAAGACGTGCCTAAATATTAGGCAATAATGCACAATCCTTGTGCAAATGGAGGTAGGTGGCAAATGCTGCCGGCTTGTTGCCGAACCGTGATGATGTCTGTTCAGCGTGTCACGGTGATCGACGCCGTGCCGTCCGCCCAGACCGGCAGGTAGAGCCCCCGCCCCGCCGCCTGGATGCGGCCGGTGCGGGTGCGGGTTACCTCGGCGCGGATGACGAGGTCGCCTTCGCGCTTGTCCTCGATGGCGCGGCCGATCTTGCCCAGGAGTTTGCCGTAATCCTTCTCGAAATTCTGCGCCAGCGCGCCCGCGATCGTCGCGCTCATGCCCGGCGTGTTGGCGAGGCGCAGGATCAGGTCGCCGCCGCGCATGTCGGTGGTGCCGCTGACCTCGAAATCCTCGAAGCCGATCCGGCGCGAATCCTCGGCATTGACGGGCACGCCGGTCATCCAGACGGTGCCTTTGGTTGCACCGAGCTTGCCCGCCTCGTCACGCGCGGTGAAATCGAGGCCGACGGCGATGCGTCCGCCGGTGATGCCGTAGATCGTGGCCTTGTGGAAATCGGTACGCACCGGGCCGACGCCGGGCACGGTGAAGGGGCGTGTGGAGCGCTTGCGCAGCGCCTTCATCAGCACCGGTTCGAGTTCATGGTAATCGGCGACGACCGGGATGAAGAAGGCGAGGCGACCGGCCTGTGCTTGCAACGGCTTGACCGGCGGCAGCGGGGTCGGCGCGGGATCTTCGGGACGCCGACCGACGAAGGTTTCGGTCACCGCCTTCACGCCGAGGCGCAGCAGCATACGTTTGCCGTCGAGTTCGTAGCCGCCGTACTGCAGTTCGGTGGGTTTCACGCGCATCCACACCGGCGGGTTCTCGCGGTTGAGCGACAGGGTGGTGAAGGCCGAGTTCCATGCCTGCTCGACCTGGCGGCGCAGTTGCAGGCGGCCGAGCTGGCCGGGCAATTCGCGCTCCAGCTTGGCGATCACCGGCGCCAGCTTGCGGTCGGCCTTTTCGGTGAAGTCGATGCGCTGGCCGAGGAACTCCGCATGCGGCGAGTTGGTCCAGTCGTAGCGGATGTCCACGGTGCCGCGCGGCGTCCAGTCGTCGGCGAGGGTGATGCGCACGGTGGCTTCCGCCACGGCGTCGGCGGTTGCGGTCTCGCGCTTGAGCATGCCGCCGATGTCCTCGGCGCGCAGGACGGCGTGGAGCGGCATCGTCAGGCGGATTTCCTTGCCGCGCCCGGCGAAAGTCATCGGGCCGCGGGTCACCTCCCCGACGATCCGGCACTTGAGCGCCGGGGTCTTGAGGGTGGTGATGCCGAGATCGACTTGCTTCGACTTCACGCAAGTCTGGCCGGGCTTGTCGATGGTCCAGAGGGTGCGGGGTATCTCCCGGTCGAGCGCGGCGGCGAGTTCGGTGAGGTCCGCCGTGACCGGGACGGTGATCAGCGAGGCCTGCGGTTCGATCCGGATTTCGTCGTGGGCGCGGGGCGGAGGCTGGAAGCGTTCGCGCTTGCAGGCGGTGAGTGCGAGGGTGCCCGCCAGAACCGGCAGGATAATGCGCAAGGTCATGCGTGGAACGCCCCGTGGAACCATAGTCGCGGTGAAATTCGCGAGCGGCTGGCGGGTTCCAATTCAGGTTATCGTTGGCAGGTGCTTACGATTGCGGCGACGGCGGTTTCAGGTGTGCGCAGTACCTCGCGGGCGGGGATGCGGATGATGGCGATGCCGTGTTCGCACAGCCAGGCGTCGCGATGGAGGTCATGCTCGGGGTTCTCGCCCATGTCGTGGATCATGCCGTCGATTTCGATGCCGGTCTTTGCGGAGGGGCAGTAGAAATCGAGCACGTAAGGGCCGATTGGATGCTGGCGGCGGAACTTCAGACCCATTGGGGAGCGGCGCAAGTGTTGCCAGAGGATTACCTCGGGCGGGGTCATGGTGCGGCGGAGTTTGCGCGCGCGACGGATCGTCTGGATTGGCGGCATGCTGTCCCCCTCCACCACCGACTGCGTCGGCGGTCCCCCTCCCCATTGCTTCGCAACAGGGAGGATAGGAAGTTAGAATGCCTTAATCCTCCCTGTCCCGCAGGGATGGGGAGGGGGACCGCCCGCACAGCGGGTGGTGGAGGGGGCCCAAGCGCAAACGAAAAAGGCCGATGCTTTCGCACCGGCCCCTTCGCTCAGCCTGACGGCGCGATCACATGTGGATCGGCTTGCCCGTCACCGCCATCGCGGCTTCCTTGATCGCTTCCGAGTGCGTCGGGTGCGCGTGGCAGGTGTAGGCGATGTCTTCCGAGGTCGCGCCGAATTCCATGGCCTGCGCGGCCTGTGCGATCATCGTGCCCGCCACCGAGGCGATGCACCACACGCCGAGCACGCGGTCGGTCTCGGCATCGGCGATGACCTTCACGAAGCCGTCGGGCTCGTGGTTGGTCTTGGCGCGCGAGTTCGCCAGCATCGGGAACTTGCCGACCTTGATCGCACCGCGCTCCTTGGCGGCTTCCTCGGTCAGGCCCACGCCCGCGATCTCGGGCTGGGTGTAGACCACGCCGGGGATGACGTCGTGGTTCACGATGCCGGTCAGGCCCGCGATGTTCTCGGCGACGGCGATGCCTTCGTCCTCGGCCTTGTGCGCGAGCATCGGTCCGGGGATCACGTCGCCGATCGCCCACACGCCGTCCACCTTGGTGGCGAAGTCGTGGTCGGTCTCGATCTGCGCGCGGGCGTTCAGCTCAAGGCCGATGTTGCCGAGGCCCAGGCCCTCGGTGTTCGGGCGACGGCCGATCGAGACGAGGACGACGTCGGCCTCGATCACTTCGGCGTCACCGCCCTTGGCGGGCTCGACGGTGACCTTGGCGCTCTTGCCCCCATTCACTTCGGCCACGGTCACGCCGGTGACCTTGGTGCCGAGCTTGAGGGCCATGCCCTGCTTCTTGAAGATCTTGGCGGCTTCCTTGCGGACGTCGCCATCCATGCCGGGGAGCAGCTGGTCGAGGAATTCGACCACGGTGACTTCCGCGCCGAGACGACGCCAAACCGAACCCAGTTCCAGACCGATCACGCCGCCGCCGATGACGACCATCTTCTTCGGCACCGAAGCCAGTTCCAGCGCGCCGGTGGAGTCAACCACCACGCCGCCTTCGTTGTCGATCTCGACGCCCGGGAGCGGGGTGACCGACGAGCCGGTGGCGATGACGATGTTCTTGGCGGTCACGGTCTTGCCCGCGACCTCGACGCTGTGCGCGTCCTTGAACTGGGCGTAGCCCTTCAGCCAGTCGACCTTGTTCTTCTTGAAGAGGAACTCGATGCCGCCGGTCAGGCCCTTGATCGCGTCGAGGCGCTGGCCCTGCATGGTGGGCAGGTCGAGCTCGGGGGTGACCTTGATGCCCATCGCGGCCATCGCGCCGCCCTTGGCCGCTTCGAAGTATTCCGACGCGTGGAGCAGGGCCTTCGAGGGGATGCAGCCGACGTTGAGGCAGGTGCCGCCCAGCGTCTCGCGCCCTTCGGCGCAGGCGGTCTTCAGGCCCAGTTGCGCCGCGCGGATCGCCGCGACATAACCGCCGGGGCCGGCACCGATGACAAGGACGTCGTAGTCGTAATCAGCCATTGTAGGCCTCCTCACGCTCGTGCTTCGCACAATCAGTCACGAGCGGTAATAATCGTTTCAGCGCAAGTGAAAACCCCGCCCGACCAGAGTTCGGGGCGGGCGGGGCTTGTCAGTCTCAGAGGTCGATCAGCAGACGGGTGGGGTCTTCGATCGCTTCCTTGATGGTCTTGAGCGCGGTGACCGCCTCGCGGCCGTCGATCAGGCGGTGGTCGTAGGACAGCGCGATGTACATCATCGGGCGGATCACGATCTCGCCGTTGCGGACAACAGCGCGGTCCTCGATGCGGTGGAGGCCCAGCACCGCCGACTGCGGCGGGTTGATGATCGGGGTGGACATGAGGCCACCGAACACGCCGCCGTTCGAGATGGTGAAGGTGCCGCCGGCCATGTCGGCCATGGTCAGCGTGCCTTCCTTGGCCTTCTTGCCGAAGTTCGCGATGGCCTTCTCGATGCCGGCGAAGCCCAGCTTGTCGCAGTCCTTGACGACCGGGACGACGAGGCCGTTCGGGGCCGAGACCGCGATCGAGATGTCGACGTAGTCGTGGTAGACGATCTGGTCGCCGTCGATCTGCGCGTTGACGGCCGGAATGTCCTTCAGCGCCAGGACCGAAGCCTTGGCGAAGAACGACATGAAGCCCAGCTTGATGCCGTGCTTCTTCTGGAACACGTCCTTGTACTTTTCACGCGCCTCGATGACGGCCGACATGTCGACGTCGTTGAAGGTGGTGAGGAGGGCGGCGTTGTCCTGCGCGGACTTGAGGCGCTTGGCGATCGTCTGGCGCAGGCGCGTCATCTTCACGCGCTCTTCGCCGCGCGCGGCGGGAGCAGCGGCAGCAGCCGGGACCGATGCGGCCGGCGCCGAGGCTGCGGGCTTGTTCTTGGCGGCTTCGAGGACGTCGTCCTTGGTGATGCGGCCGTCCTTGCCGGTGCCCTTGATCGACGCGGGGTCGATGCCGTGCTCCAGGATCGCACGGCGTACCGCCGGCGAGAGGACCGATGCACCGGCCGAGGCTTCGTCAGCCGCCGGAGCCGGGGAAGCAGCCGGGGTCGGGGCAGGTGCCGAGGCGGCGGGAGCCGCAGCGGCGGGCTTGGCGGCTGCCGGAGCGCCTGCGCCCTCTTCGATCGTGGCGATCAGCGCGCCGACGACGACGGTGTCGCCTTCGGCCACGAGCTGCTGGCCCATGGTGCCCGCGTGGGGCGCCATGACGTCGATCGCGACCTTGTCGGTCTCGAGGCTGGCGATGGGCTCGTCAGCGGCAACGGTTTCGCCGGGCTGCTTCAGCCACTGGCCGATGGTGGCTTCGGCGACGGATTCCCCAAGGACGGGGACCTTGACTTCGGTGGTCATGATTTATCTCAAGCCTTCTGCTTGCGACGGAGTTCGGAACGGACGGAAAGATGCAGCGCGTCGGCGACCAGCGCCGCCTGTTCGGCGGTGTGGCGCTTGGCGAGGCCGGTGGCCGGGGAGGCCGAGGCCGAGCGACCCGCATAGCGCGGACGCGGAGCCTTGACGCCCGCCTCGACGGCGGCGGCTTCGACCAGCGGCTCGACGAAGAACCAGGAGCCGTTGTTCTTCGGCTCTTCCTGGCACCAGACGATCTCTTCGAGGTTCGGCATCTTCGACAGACGCTTGGCCAGCGGTTCGCCCGGGAAGGGGTAGAGCTGCTCGATGCGGATGATCTGGGTGTCGTCGATCTCGGCGGCATCGCGCGCTTCGAGCAGGTCGTAGAAGACCTTGCCCGAACACAGCACGACCTTCTTGGTCGCCTCGTCAGCCGAACCCTTGGGGTCGGAGAGGATGCGTTTGAAGTCGCCTTCGAGGAACTCCTTCGCCGAGGACTTCGCCAGCGGATGGCGGAGCAGCGACTTGGGGGTCATGATGACGAGCGGCTTGCGGAACGGACGGCGCATCTGGCGGCGAAGAACGTGGAAGTAGTTCGCCGGGCTGGTGATGTTGCAGACCTGGATGTTGTCCTGCGCGCAGAGCTGCAGGTAACGCTCCAGACGGGCCGAGGAGTGCTCGGGTCCCTGGCCTTCGTAACCGTGCGGCAGCAGCATCACCAGGCCGTTCGCGCGCAGCCACTTGGACTCCGCAGATGCGACGTACTGGTCGATGATGATCTGCGCGCCGTTGGCGAAGTCACCGAACTGGGCTTCCCACAGCACCAGCGTCTTCGGATCGGCGCTGGCGAAGCCGTACTCGAAGCCGAGCACGCCGTATTCCGACAGCGTCGAATCCAGCACCTCGAAGCGGCCGTGCGGCAGCGTGGTGAGGGGCACGTACTTGCGCTCGTCGGTCTGGTCGGTCCACACCGCGTGGCGCTGCGAGAACGTACCGCGGCCGCAGTCCTGGCCCGACAGGCGAACGCCGTAGCCTTCCGAGACGAGGCTGCCGAAGGCGAGTGCCTCCGCCGTCGCCCAGTCGAAGCCTTCGCCCGACTTGAACATTTCTTCCTTGGCGGCGAGCACGCGGGCGAGCGTCTTGTGGACGGTGAGGTCCGCAGGAACGGTCGTCAGGGTACGGCCCAGGCTTTCGAACAGCTTGGGCTCGACCTTGGTGTCGACGTTGCGGCGCGCGGTCTCGGGGTCGGCGGGCTTGTGGAAGCCGCTCCACTGACCGGAGAACCAGTCGGCCTGGTTCGCCTTGTAGGTCTTGGCCGCCTCGAACTGCTCTTCGAGATGCTCGGTGAACGCGGCCTCGGTCTGCGTCAGGAACGCATCGTCGATGACGCCTTCCGACTTCAGCTTGTCGGAATAGATCTTCGACACCGGCGGGTGCTGGCGGATCTTCTGATACATCAGCGGCTGGGTGAAGCCCGGCTCGTCGCCCTCGTTGTGGCCGAAGCGGCGGTAGCACCACATGTCGATCACGATGTCGCGGCCGAAGGTCTGGCGGTAGTCGATCGCCAGCTTGCAGGCGAACGTTACGGCCGCCGGATCGTCGCCGTTGACGTGCAGGATCGGCGCCTGGACGCCCTTGGCGACGTCCGAGGGATACGGCGAGTTGCGCGCGAACTGCGGGCTCGTCGTGAAGCCGATCTGGTTGTTGATGATGAAGTGGACGCAGCCGCCGGTGTTGTAGCCCTTCACGCCCGAGAGGCCGAAGCACTCCCAGATGATGCCCTGGCCCGCGAAGGCCGCGTCACCGTGGATGAGGACCGGCAGCACCTGCTTGTGCTTGGCGTTCGGGCCGACGTCGTCGCCGATGTCGTCCGCGATCTGCTGGTAGGCGCGGACCTTGCCGAGCACGACCGGATCGACGGTTTCGAGGTGCGAGGGGTTCGGCATCAGGCTCATGTGAACCTTGGTGCCGTCGAACTCGCGGTCCGTCGAAGTGCCGAGGTGGTACTTCACGTCGCCCGAGCCGCCCACGTCCTCGGGGTTCGCGGTCCCCCCTGAGAATTCGTGGAAGATCACCTTGTAGGGCTTGGCCATCACGTTCGCGAGAACGTTCAGGCGGCCGCGGTGGGCCATGCCGTAGACGATTTCCTTCACGCCGAGCTGGCCGCCGTACTTGATCACCGCCTCGAGGGCAGGGATCATCGACTCGCCGCCATCCAGGCCGAAGCGCTTGGTGCCGACGTACTTCTTGCCGAGGAACTTCTCGTACTGCTCGCCGCGCACGACGGCCGCGAGGATCGCCTTCTTGCCTTCCGGCGTGAACTCGATTTCCTTGTTCGCGCCTTCCATCCGGTCCTGGAGGAAGCGGCGCTCCTCCGTGTCCGAGATGTGCATGTATTCGAGGCCGACCTTGCCGCAGTAGTTGGCACGCAGGATCTGCACGATCTCGCGCACGGTCGTCCATTCAAGGCCGAGCGCGCCGCCGACGTAGACCTTGCGGTCCTGCGCGGCACCGGCGAAGCCGTGGTATTCCGGCGTCAGGTCGGCAGGCAGCTTGCGCTGGTTGAGGCCGAGCGGGTCGAGGTCCGCCGCGAGGTGACCGCGCACGCGATAGGTGCGGATCAGCATCATCGCTCGGATTGCGTCGGCCGCCGCTTCGTCTATGCGGGACTGGTCGATCGGGGCGCCGCCTTTCGCGGCCGCCTTCTTGATCTCGGCCTTCAGGACGGTGGGATCAAGTCCCTGCGTCCAGTCGTCCTCGGCATCGCCGCCGACGAGGGGCCAGTTGCCGCGCTGCCAGCTGGGACCGGCCTGAACTTCGTCCAGTGCCGCGTCCGGGGTGAAATCGAAACTCTCGTCGCCCATAGGAATCACCTATCGCCACGCCCGGACAGGGTTGTCCGACGTTTTCAGTTTGGCGGGCTGACGGATTTTTCCGGGGAGGGAGGGCCGCTAGTCCGCTAGGTACTCACGCCGGGACCGGATGCCCCTTGCGCGTCATGGTAAGCGCTCCGGGGCGGCGCGGTTTCCGAAGAAAACGCCGCCCCGTTGCACCTATAGTGTCAGGCGAAAGCCTTGATGGCTTCCACCAGCGTCTCGCCGAGCAGCGAGGGGCTGGCCGAAACCTTGATGCCGGCTTCTTCCATCGCCGCGATCTTTTCCTCGGCGCCGCCCTGGCCGCCCGAGACGATCGCGCCGGCGTGGCCCATGCGGCGGCCCGGAGGAGCCGTACGACCGGCGATGAAGCCCGCCATCGGCTTGCGGCGCCCGCGCTTGGCTTCGTCCTTGAGGAACTGCGCGGCTTCTTCTTCGGCCGAGCCGCCGATTTCGCCGATCATGATGATCGACTTGGTGGCTTCGTCAGCGAGGAACAGCTCGAGCATGTCGATGAAGTTGGTGCCGTTGACCGGGTCGCCGCCAATGCCGACAGCCGTGGTCTGGCCGAGGCCCGCCGCAGTGGTCTGGAACACGGCTTCATAAGTCAGCGTACCCGAGCGCGAGACGACGCCGACCGAACCCTGCGAGAAGATGCTGCCGGGCATGATGCCGATCTTGCACTCGTTGGGGGTCAGGACGCCGGGGCAGTTCGGGCCGATCAGGCGCGACTTCGAGCCGGTGAGGGCGCGCTTCACGGGCACCATGTCGAGAACGGGGATGCCCTCGGTGATGCAGATGATCAGTTCGATCTCGGCGTCGATCGCCTCGAGGATCGCGTCGGCGGCGCCGAACGGCGGCACGTAGACGCACGAGGCGTTGGCGCCGGTGGCAGCCTTGGCTTCGTGGACCGAGTTGTACTGGGGCAGACCGATGTGGGTCTGGCCGCCCTTGCCGGGGGTCACGCCCGCGACCATCTGCGTGCCGTAGTCGAGCGCAGCCTGGGTGTGGAAGCTGCCGGTCGCGCCGGTCATGCCCTGGGTGATGACCTTGGTGTTCTTGTTAACGAGGATCGACATCGGTTTTCCTGTTCCTGATCGTGGAAGCAGCCGGATTGGGCCGGGGAGGTTCCAAGAAACTATTTTGCCCCCGCGCTACCCATCATTGTGAGAGTATCAACAATGAGGGGCAGTCGCGGGGGCGGTATTCAAAAACTCAGGCGAGGGTGCCGTCGATGCCCTTGCAGGCGACCAGCAGTTCCTTGACCGCGTCGACCGAGACCTGGAGGTTGCCCTTGGCTTCCTCGTCCAGTTCGATCTCGACGACTTCCTCGACGCCGTTCGCGCCGATGACTGCGGGCACGCCGACGTAGAGGCCGTCAACGCCGTACTGGCCATCGACATAGGCCGCGACGGGCAGGATGCGCTTCTGGTCGCCCAGGTAGGCTTCGGCCATGGCGATGCCCGAGGCGGCCGGTGCGTAGAACGCCGAGCCGGTCTTCAGCAGGCCGACGATCTCGCCGCCGCCCGAACGGGTGCGCTGCACGATCGCGTCGATCTTTTCCTGCGTGGTGCGGCCCATCTTGATGAGGTCCGGAACCGGGATGCCGTTGACGGTCGAGTACTGCACGACCGGGACCATGGTGTCGCCGTGGCCACCGAGCACGAAGGTGTTCACGTCGCGGATCGAGACGCCGAATTCCCAGGCCAGGAAGGTCGAGAAGCGGGCCGAGTCCAGAACGCCGGCCATGCCGACGACCTTGTTGTGCGGCAAGCCCGAGAATTCGCGCAGCGCCCAGACCATCGCGTCGAGCGGGTTGGTGATGCAGATCACGAAAGCGTCGGGTGCGTTGGCGGCGATGCCTTCGCCGACCGACTTCATCACTTTGAGGTTGATGCCGAGCAGGTCGTCGCGGCTCATGCCGGGCTTGCGGGCGACACCGGCGGTGACGATGATGACGTCGGCGCCGGCAATGTCGGCATAGTCGTTGGTGCCGGTGATCTTGGCGTCGAAGCCTTCGACCGGACCACACTGCGAGAGATCGAGAGCCTTGCCCTGCGGGAGACCTTCAGCGACGTCGAACAGGACGATGTCGCCCAGTTCCTTCTGCGCCGCGAGGTGCGCCAGCGTACCGCCGATGTTGCCGGCGCCGATAAGGGCAATCTTCTTACGAGCCATGATCCGTTCGTGTCCTTCCCGAGGGCGGGATTTCTCGGACTTCAAGGCGGCCTGCGCTAATCCCGCAAATGGCAGGTGCCGGTGTTTGCGAGGGCGGCCCTACGCCCCTTGGAAGACCATTGCAACCGGCAAAGGGGTCTTTGCATCAGCTTTTATCTGATAATAGTTCGCAATTGCAATAAAGGGGGTGAAATGGCGGAAAATCGCCTGTTTGTTCACCTGTCGGCAATGTTGCGAAAGGGTTTAGCGGCGCTGGGGATGGTATCGAACGGGGATATGGCGAGCGCAAGTCGCTTTGGGTGCGACTCGTCGAAACTCTCATCCTCCCTGTCGCGAAGCGATGGGGAGGGGGACCGGCGACGTAGTCGGTGGTGGAGGGGGATTGCAACCCACCCCTCCGTCAGTCGCTTCGCGACTGCCACCTCCCCATCGTTTCGCGACAGGGAGGATTAAGCGTTCAACTCGCGAGGCGCTTTGCCAGCGCGGCGGCCATGCGGCGGTCGAGGTGGCGGCATATGCTCAGCCAGCGGGCACGTGCGGCGGTGTCGCCGCGTTCATGGGCGGCCTCGGCCTCGACGCGGGCCTGTTCGGCGGCGGAGAGGCCGTGGCGTGCGAAATGCATGAGGGCTTCGGCAATGCCGGCGTCGATCTCGGCGGCAGGCTTGCTCTCGATGGAGCGCAGGCTAGGGCGCGGGAGAAGGGGGCCGTTGTCGTTGACCGCGCCCAGCGGCGCGCCGGTGCAGAGCACTCCGGCAATGGCCGGCATCGTCCCGTTCATGGCGGCGGCGAAGCGGATGGTCATGGGCGGATAGTCTCTCTTCTTGGTGGGTGTCGACGGATCAACCCTCTACCCCGGCAGCGATGAACCCATCATGCAGGGACGTGGTTTCTCAAGTCTTGACGATACCACCTAGGGACATTCCCCGGGTGCCTCCGTTGCAATCGATTATCTTCAATTTGCGGGCTGGGTGATCCAGCGGCCGGAGTTTGCGTACTCGGCCTTGATGCCCTGCGAACCCGGCAGATTCCGGGCGGTATAGAGCGAATCCCCGCCGCGCTGCTGCACTTCGCTGGAATAGGCGGGGCTGGGCTGGATGGGCATGGTCGGGCTGGTTGCCTGCGCGACCGGCTCTGCCTTCACGGGCTGGGCCGTGCCGAATGCGCGCTGGACGGCGAGCGGGTCGAGCGCCGCTGCTGCAGCGGCGGCATCGGCGCTGTCGTCATGGCGATGCGGAGCGGCCATCGGCTCGCCGCCGAGGTAGGCGAAGCGGAACGTCGCCGCGCTGCCCGCCGCGCCGCGCAGCGCGTAGAAGCGGTGCGCGCCGATGGTGGAAAGGTACTGCAGGCTCGGCGCCCAGTAGGGGTGCACCTGGACAGTATGATAATGCGTGGCGAGGCCGATCGGCGTGTAGACGTAGCCTGCCAGCGCCTGGCGCGCGACGTTTTCGGCGCGGTCCCAGAACATGCGCTGCGGGCGACGGGCGAGCGAGCCGTCGCAGGTGAACGAGAACTGGCAGCCTGTCGAACGTTCCGACCCCTCGTAGACGACGCCGCAGACGGTCTTGGGATAAGCCGGGTGGGCCATGCGGTTGAGCACGACCTGCGCCACCGCGCGCTGGCCCGCATCGGGCTCGCTCGCGGCTTCGTAGTAGATCGCGGCAGTCATGCACTGCAGCGCGCGGGTGCGGTCGACGCCGGAGTTGTCGATGTAGATCGGCCGCGCGGTAGCCAGCGGGCCGGAGACGCTGTCGTCGGCGTCGGAGCGGATGCCTTCGCCGACCTGAAGCGGGGCCTTCTCGGCTTCGAGGTAATAGAAGGCCGAACCGGGGAAGCTGGCGCCTGCCTGCTCGAACGGCATGGGCAGTGCTTCGGCGCCTTGCGAGGCGGCGTCGGCGATGGCGAAGCTGTCCCAGCCTTCCGGCGCGGCGAAGGCGGGAAGGGCGACGGCGGCGAGCGCGGTCACGGCGAAAGTCCAGCGGCGGCGCAGGACGACCGGGCGGTGGCCGACACCGCGGGCGCGGCGCGGATAGCGGCCGACGAAATCGCGCGGGCGTTCGAACGGAGCGCCTTGCGAATCCATCACCGGCGCCGGGGCGGCGTCTGGTCCGGGAATGGAAGGGGCAGGGCTCACTCGGTTCCTTTCGGCCGCAATTCGGCAGCACCGGCCTAGCCTGTGCCCGGTGCGCGCGCATCCGGGCATTCCGGGCCGTCCCGTTGCGGTACAGCCACGCTCTGTACGCTTAAGGGCTTAAGATTTGGCTGCGCCTCGTCGTCCCGGACTTGATCCGGGACCGCTGGCCGTGAACGGCCGCCCTTGCGGCGTGGCGCCTTGCCCATGGCTCGCGCCTAAAGACCGCCACCGGCCCCGGATCGAGTCCGGGACGACGAATGCTTGCCAACCCCTGTATGCCGCACTATCCGCGCGGTTACGTCATGGGTTGCCCGCAAGGGCCTAAGAGGGAAGCCGGGTGCGAATACCGGCGCTGCCCCCGCAACTGTGACCGGGGAGGCCGCCTCCACCATGCCACTGGCCCGTATGAGGGCCGGGAAGGCGGATGGCGCGACTGACGATCCGGGAGCCAGGAGACCTGCCCGAGACGGTCGTTCCGCAGCCGGACGGGGTTCTTCCGGGTGCAGCGAGTGTGACGCGCCATGAGGAAGGCGCGCATGCCTCCGCCGTGAACGGCACAAGCACGTTCAAAGGTTCGGAGGACATATGAAGTATCTGTTTCTGCTCGGCACCGCGCTTGCCGTGAGCACCCCCGCGATGGCGCAGGACGCGGTTGCGATCGGCGAGCAAATGGCGGCGGGCGACCGTGCGATGGCGCGCACCGACATCACCGTCACCGCGACCCGTGAGCCGACGCCGATCACCCAGGTCGGCCAGTCCGTCAGCGTCGTCACCCGCGACCAGATCGAGCGCACGCAAGCGACCACCGCCACTGACGTGCTTGCCCGCATCCCCGGCATCTCGACCGTGCAGTCGGGCGGTTTCGGCCAGCCCGCGAGCGTCTTCGTGCGCGGCGCCGAGAACGCGCAGTCGCTGGTGCTGATCGACGGTGTGCGCATCAACGATCCCGGCGACGTCGGCGGCGGCTTCGACTTCGGCGCGCTGCCGATCGGCCAGTTCGACCGTGTCGAGGTCGTGCGCGGTTCCTCGGGCGTGCTGTGGGGCAGCCGCGCGGTGGGCGGCGTCATCAACTTCATCACCGCCCGCCCGACCGAGCAGTGGACCGCGCGCGGCCAAGCCGAGTATGGCTGGCGCGACCGCAAGCAGGCGAGTGTCTCGGCGGCGGGTCTCGTCGGCCCGGTCGGGCTGACGCTGGGCGGCAACTGGCTCAAGGGCGACGGCTTCTCGGCCTTCAACGAGCGCCGCGGCGCCACCGAGAAGGACGGCTTCGAGAGCAAGAGCGCCAATGCCCGCGCCTCGATCGAGTTCGCGCCGGGCCTCTCGGCCGATGCGGGCGGGTTCTACACCAAGGCGAACTACGACTACGACAACACCGGTGCCGATGCCCTCAACGTCGGGATGAAGCGCGATACGCTGGGCTATGCGAACCTGCGCTATGCGGGCCTCGACGGAAGGCTGAACGCGCGCGTCGGCTATGGCATCAACGACACGCGCCGCATCTCCGATGACGCGGTGTTCGGCCCCTACACCACCAACGGCCGCACCGAGCGCTTCGAGGGCCAGGTCAGCTTCGCACCCATAGAGGAGGCCAGCGTGCTGGTCGGCGGCGAGACCGAGAAGCAGAAGTTCGACGACAATTACGGCTCGAAGGATTCGACCACCATCGACAGCCTGTTCGGCAACCTGACGCTGCGTCCGTTCACCGGCCTGACGCTGAACGGCGGCCTGCGCTACGACGACAACTCGGACTTCGGCGACCGCACGACCTTCGCCGCCAACGGCGCCTGGGTGATCGGCGGCGGCGACAGCGCCCCGGTCCTGCGGGCCAGCTACGGCGAGGGTTTCAAGGCGCCCTCGCTCTACCAGCTCTACACCAACGCGGGCTTCCGCGCGCTCGATCCCGAGACGTCGAAAAGCTGGGATGTGGGCCTGGAGCAGCCCTTCGCGGAAGGGACCGGCCGCTTCACGGTGACCTACTTCGATCGCAAGACGAAGAACCTGATCGACTACGACCTTGCGAACTTCAATTACTACAATGTCGGCCGGTCGCGGGCGCAGGGTGTGGAACTGGGGATGCAGGTGACCGACTGGCAGGGCTTCGACGTGAACCTCGCCTATACCTACCTCGACGCCGTCAACGAGGACACCGGCGCGCAGCTGGCGCGTCGTCCGAAGAGCAATCTCTACGCCAGCATCGACAAGGCGTGGGCGGTCGGTCTGAAGCTGGGCGCGGACCTGCGCGTCGGCGGCGGGCGCTACGACGATACCGCGAACACACAGTACGTTGGCGGCAACGTAGTCGTGGGCCTGCGCGGCGCCTTCGCGGTGACGCACAACGTCGAGGTCTATGGCCGCGTCGAGAACCTGTTCGACGAGCATTACGAAGTGGTGCGCACGTACGGCACGCCCGGCCGCTCGGCCTATGCCGGCATCCGCGTGAAGATGTGAGCCAAGGGGCGGTCCATGGCAGGCGTCGTCCCGGACGTGTTCCGGGACCGCTGGCCGTGGACCGCCCTCCTCGCGATATTTCCCTGACCCCTCGTCATTGCGAGCGC
>NZ_JABXWS010000046.1:0-74809 GCF_015594425.1 Novosphingobium sp. HR1a | reverse complement strand
AAGCGGGCTTCGGGTGGCTTGCCGTTACCCCGCTGCTCCTGACGCTCGCCGCCTGCCAACCCTTGTCGGACCCGCCGGTCGAGGGATCGGTACGTCCGCGCATCGTTTCGCTGAACCCCTGCACCGATGCGGTGCTGGCGGAGGTGACGTCGCCGGGGCAGCTGCTGGCGATCTCCCACTATAGCCACGATCCCTCGGCCAGTTCTATGGATCTCGCCCGCGCCGCGCAGTTCGCCGAAGTGTCTGACGCGGTGGAGGATGTCGTCGCGCTCGAACCCGATGTCGTGGTGGCGAGCAGCTACACGCCGCCGGCCACCGCGCAGGCCCTGCGCGACATGGGGCTGGAGGTCGTGCTCGAGCCGCTTCCCGCCGACCTTCCCGAAGCGCTCGCGCAAGTGCGGCGGCTGGCGAAGCTGGCGGGCAATCGTTCGGAAGGGGAGGAACTGGCCGGGCGGATAGAGGCCGCCGTCGCCCGTGCCAAGCCGCCGACCGGCGTGCGGCCGGTGCAGGCGCTGCTGTGGGAATCCGGCGGCATCGTCGCGGGCGACCACACGCTGATCGCCGATCTCATGCGCCGCGCCGGGTTTGCCAATGCCGCTGCCGCGCGCGGGCTTGCCCAGGCCGATTACCTGCCGCTGGAACGCGTGGTGGCCGATCCGCCGCGCGTGGTCTTCACCGTGGGCTCGCCCGCCGGCGAGGAGGACCGGATGCTGCGTCATCCCGCTCTCGCCAAAGTCCGGGGCATGATCCGCGCGCCGCTCGACCGTTCGTTGATCTGGTGCGGCGGGCCGACCGTGCCCAAGGCACTGGCGCGGTTCGCGCAAGTGCGGCGATCTCTCGATAACCCTAGGTCCCGCGGTCATCTCGGGCCCTTCGACAAGCTCAGGGTGAGCGGGGATGAAGGGAATCGCACAAGCTCCGCTCATGCTGAGCTTGTCGAAGCACCCGGCACAACGGCAGACCTTCATCCATGAACCGCCGCCTGATTCCGATCTTCGTCGTCCTGCTCGCGCTCGCCGTGCCGCTGTCGCTGCTGGCGGGGCGAGTGTGGATCGATCCCTTTGCGTCCGACACACACAATGCCTCGGTTATCCTGCTGTACTTGCGCCTGCCGCGCGCGTTGCTGGCGCTGATCGTCGGCGCGGGACTTGGCGGGGCGGGGGCGGCGATGCAGGGCTACTTGCGCAATCCGCTCGCCGATCCGGGCCTGTTCGGCATCGCGCCGGGCGCGGCGCTGGGTGCGGTGCTGAGCTTCTGGACCGGCTATGCCGCGTCGGTCTGGCTGCTGCCGGTCTTCGCTCTCGTCGGCGCGGGCGGGGCGATGGCGCTGCTGGCGTTGATCGCGGGGCGTGAGGCGGGCGTCGCCCTGTTCACGATGGCGGGGCTGATGATCTCCAGCCTGGCGGGGGCGCTGACGAGCCTTGCGATCAGCCTTTCGCCCACGCCGTTCGCGATGAGCGAGATCGTGACCTGGCTGATGGGCGCGCTGGCCGACCGTTCGTGGCGCGAGGTCGTCATTGCCGGGCCGCTGACGCTGCTGGGACTCGGCGTGCTGCTGGTGGCCGGGCGGGGGCTCGACGCGCTCACGCTGGGCGAGGCGGCGGCGCGTTCGCTGGGCTTCGAGCCGAGGCGACAACAGGCGCTGATGATCGCGGGCGTGGGCCTGACGGTCGGCGCGGCGGTTGCGGTGGCGGGTGTGATCGGCTTCGTCGGACTGATGGTCCCGCATCTCGTTCGGCCGCTGACCGACCGGCGGCCGTCCTCGCTGCTGGTGCCGAGCGCGCTGGCGGGGGCACTCCTGCTGCTCGTTGCCGATGCCGGCTGCCGCGTCCTCCCGCTTGCGGGCGGAGAGCTGCGGCTGGGGATTGCGCTCGCGCTGATCGGCGCGCCGTTCTTCCTTGCGCTGCTGCTGCGCATGCGGCGGGGGCTGGCATGACCGGGACGCTGAACACGGTGGGGCTCGGCATCGCGGGACGGCTGCGCGACCTGACGATGACCATCCATGCGGGGGAAGTCACTGCGATCTGCGGACCGAACGGCGCGGGCAAGTCGACGCTGCTGTCCTGCCTGGCGGGACTGGTGGAGCCCGATACCGGCGTTGCCGCGCTGGGCGGACGAGTGATGCATGCGGTGCCGCCGCGGGAACGCGCGCAGTGCATCGGCTATCTTCCGCAAAGCCCCGAAGTGGCGTGGGACGTCACGGTCGAAGTGCTGGTCGGGCTCGGTCGCCTGCCCTGGCAGGATACAGGGACGGGCGGTGGGCGGACCGCGATCGATGCCGCGATCGCGACGATGGACCTCGAGGCATTCCGGAAACGACCCGTCTCGCAGCTGTCGGGAGGTGAGCGGGCGAGGGCGCTGATGGCGCGGGTGCTGGCGACTGGCCCGGCCTGGCTGCTGGCGGACGAGCCGCTGGCCAATCTCGATCTCGGCCATGCGCTCGCATTGATGGGGCGCCTGCGCGAGCAAGGCCGCCAGGGCCGCGGCGTGGTGCTGGTCCTGCACGACCTGGCAACCGCGATGAACTACGCCGATCGCGTCATGGTGCTGCACGAGGGACGGATCGCCGCTGACGGAGAGCCCGGCCACGCGCTGTCCGAAGACGTCATCCGGAACGTTTGGGGCTGTCCGGCCCGCTGGTTGGGCGAGCCGGGAGCGCGTGCGCTTTCGCTGGGGTGAGCGTCAGCTTTCGACGAAGTGGCCCTTCGACCAGATGCGCATGGGCTCTTCGCGCTTTTCCGCCTCGCGCTGGTGCATCTCGCGCTGGCGGTCGAACAGCAGCGATCCCGTGCCACGGGCGAAACGGCTGCGACGGAACGGAATTTCGGCGCCTGAAGTCATCATCTCTCTCCTTTGGAGAGATAACGCGCAGCGCTTGCGTCCGGTTCCCTCAGCGCGTGCCGACGCCGCGCGCGAACTGTTCCTGCAGATTGGACAGCGTGCGGGCCGGGACCGGGGCGAGCGACCTGGCGGTCTTGCCCTTGCGCAGCGCGGCGCGGTCCTTCTCGTCGGGCTCGATGGCGCGGACCCGCACCGCCGCCTTGCCCTGCGTGCGGATGCCCAGCTCCTCCGCTGCGCCGCGCGAAAGATCGATGATGCGCGCGCTCTCGCCATACGGGCCGCGGTCGTTGATACGCACGATGATGCGCCTGCCGGTGTCGAGCGAGGTGACTTCCACATAAGCGGGCAGGGGCAGCGTCTTGTGCGCGGCGGTGATCCAGCCGGGGCGGAAGCGTTCTCCGTTGGCCACCTGGTTGCCGCTTTCCGAACCATACCACGTCGCATAGCCGAGCATGTCGTAGCCGGGCTGCGCGGCGGGAGTATAGGTTATGCCGCGCACCTTGTAGGGAGGGCCGATGCGGACGGGC
Source organism: Novosphingobium sp. HR1a (assembly GCF_015594425.1). Lineage (NCBI taxonomy): Bacteria > Pseudomonadati > Pseudomonadota > Alphaproteobacteria > Sphingomonadales > Sphingomonadaceae > Novosphingobium > Novosphingobium sp. HR1a. The sequence goes on along the minus strand of NZ_JABXWS010000046.1, from coordinate 71,441 downwards.
ACGTCGCTGACGGGGCGGTACTTCACCCCGCCGCCGCATGCCGCGAGCATGGCGACGAGGGACAGAACGGCAATGTTCCGTAAGGGGGCGCTGCGGATGAGGCCGGGCATGGCGGGCAGACTAGGACGTGAACTCATAAACAGCACCATCGAGGCGCCGGAATGGCGAACAACTCGGGCGGAAGCGTCCGCCGGAAGGGCTGGTTGCCCTTCCAAGGCCGCTTCGGTTCGAGATGGAAGCCATTCCGGCGTCCCGAAGGGATTTGACCAAAAAGGCCCAGCGCCGCGTCGACAGGCCTTGAAATATCGACATATTCCTTCGCCCTGCCTCCTTGCGCTGAGCCATTTTGCCTCAAACCTCGATGGTGCTGTTTATGAGTTCACGTCCTAGCCCCCGAGCGTCCGTGCTCCAATGCGGGGGCGGGCTCTTTCCACAAGGATGGCCGTATCCGGTCTTACCGCGCGCAGTGCTCGTAATAGCCCGCGCGGCAGGCGGCGACGTCCTCGCGCCATTCGCGCATGTCGTGCTCGTAACGGCGGCGCTCTTCGGCATAGTCGGCGCGCGCGGCGTCATAGTCACGACGATCGGCAGCGTAATCGCCTTGGTCCGCATCGGGGTGAGCGCGCGCCGTATCGTAGTCGCGCCAGCCTTGCGCATAACCGGCGTCGCGCCGGCGCACGTAGTCCAGCTGCTCGCGGTTGAGGCGGCGGATGGTCGCGGCGTCGCGGGCGACGGCGTCCGGCGTCATGGACGGATCGCGCGGATCGTCGGCAAGAACCGGCGTGGCGAAGCCTGCCAACAGTAAAAGCGCCACCACGCGCCCGAACAGCCCGAAAGCCCCCATTTTCCTGAATCCCCTGAGCCTGATCGGCGCACCCGACAGGCGCTATCTGCCTGCAGAATCGCGGGGATTCAAAGGGCTTGCGACGGGCGGTTCGTCGCGGGGTGAAGCCTCGGCGGAAGGGGTCAGCGCCCACCGGAGCCGGGAGCCTGCGGATCGGCGGGGCACTTCACGGCATTGCCGTTCCAGCACGCCGGGTTCCTGACTTCCCACTGCTTGCGGTCGGCGCGGTAGTCCTGTTCCGCCGCATCGTGCCGGTCGAGCGTCGCGTCGTAAGCGGCGGCATCGCGGGCGGTCTTCATGTCGTTGAGGGCGAGCGCGGCGTCGTATTGGGACCGGCTGGCCTCATTGCGGGCGAGCTGTTCCTGCGCGGCGGCGGCTTCACGGGCGTTCAGCATCTGTCGCCGTGCTTCGGGATTTCCCGGCTCCGGCGCGCTGGCAGCCGGTTTCCCGGTATCCCCGGCCATGACGGCGGACGGTAACATGAATGCGACGGCCGCTGCGGCGGCGATCTTCGGTGCGAGTTTGCGCATGGCGCGCATGGCGTTCTCCTCAAACTGCGAGGCCGCACGAATGCGGCGCTGGGTCGAAACGGAAAACGTGCGGGGGCCTTGCGGGTTTCCCGTCCGACCCCGCGCAGCCCCGGCTCGTCGCAGCGCGGGATCATCCAACGCCCGGAAACGCCCTTGCCCTTGGCGCGCTGTGCCCCATCTATGGGCAAACCGCCCGGCGCCTCTTGAATGGCGCGAACAAATCTGGAACATACCGCCTCCATGAGTCTCACCCACATCACCGTGCGCGGCGCGCGCGAGCACAACCTCAAGGGCTTCGACATTGCGCTCCCGCGTGAGAAGCTGATCGTCATCACCGGGCTTTCGGGCTCGGGCAAGTCGAGCCTCGCCTTCGACACGATCTATGCCGAGGGGCAGCGCCGCTATGTCGAAAGCCTCTCGGCCTATGCGCGCCAGTTCCTCGAGATGATGCAGAAGCCGAATGTCGAGCATATCGACGGCCTCTCGCCCGCCATCTCGATCGAGCAGAAGACCACCAGCCGCAATCCGCGTTCGACGGTGGCGACGGTGACCGAGATCTGGGACTACATGCGCCTGTTGTGGGCGCGCGTGGGCATTCCCTATTCCCCCGCCACGGGTCTTCCGATCGAGGCACAGACGGTCTCTAACATGGTCGACCGGGTGATGGCGCTGCCGGAAGGCACGCGCCTCTACCTGCTCGCCCCGGTGGTGCGCGGCCGCAAGGGCGAATACCGCAAGGAACTCGCCGAGTGGCAGAAGGCGGGCTACACCCGCGTGCGCATCGACGGCGAGTTCTACGCCATCGAGGACGCCCCCGCGCTCGACAAGAAGTACAAGCACGACATCGAGGTCGTGGTCGATCGCATCGCGGTGAAGGAGGGCATCCAGACCCGCCTTGCCGACAGCTTCGAGCAGGCGCTCAAGCTGGCCGAGGGGCTGGCCTATGCCGACATGGCCGACGGCAACGTCCCCGGCCGTGAGGAAGAGGAGCAGGGCAAGAACCTGAAAGGCGCCGGCCTGCCCGCCAACCGCATCGTCTTCTCGGAAAAGTTCGCCTGCCCCGTCAGCGGCTTCACCATCGAGGAGATCGAGCCGCGCCTGTTCTCCTTCAACGCCCCGCAAGGCGCGTGCCCGGCCTGCGACGGCCTCGGCGAGAAGCTGCTGTTCGACCCGCAGCTGGTCGTGCCGAACGAGCACCTGACGCTCAAGCAGGGCGCCATCGTGCCCTGGGCCAAGTCCAACCCGCCCAGCCCCTACTACATGCAGGTGCTCTCCAGCCTGGCCGCGCACTTCGGCTTCAACCTTACGACGCCGTGGGACGAACTGCCCGGCGAGATCAAGCTGGTGATCCTCTACGGCACCGGCGGCAAGGCCGTGCCGCTCACCTTCAAGGACGGGCGCAAGGAATACACCGTCAACAAGGCGTTCGAGGGTGTCATCGGCAACCTCAATCGCCGCATGCTGCAGACCGACAGCGCCTTCATGCGCGAGGAACTGAGCAAGTACCAGACCGCGCAACCGTGCGAGACCTGCGACGGCAAGCGCCTCAAGCCCGAGGCCCTCTCGGTCAAGATCGCCGGCAGCGACATCGCCGACGCCGCGCGCCTCTCGGTGGCGGACGGCTTCGCGTGGTTCGGGCAGCTGGAAGGCAAGCTCACCAACCAGCAGCAGCAGATCGCCAAGGCCATCCTCAAGGAGATCAACGAGCGCCTCGGCTTCCTCAACAACGTCGGGCTCGACTACCTCAACCTCGACCGCACCTCGGGCACGCTGTCGGGCGGCGAGAGCCAGCGCATCCGCCTCGCCAGCCAGATCGGCTCGGGCCTCTCGGGCGTGCTCTACGTGCTCGACGAGCCCAGCATCGGCCTGCACCAGCGCGACAACGACATGCTGCTCGAAACCCTCAAGCGCCTGCGCGACCTCGGCAACACCGTGATCGTGGTGGAGCATGACGAGGACGCCATCCGCACCGCCGACTACCTCGTCGATCTCGGCCCCGGCGCGGGCGTCCACGGCGGGCAGGTGGTCGCCGAAGGCACGCTCAAGCAAGTGCTCAAGAGCAAGGACAGCCTCACCGCGCAGTACCTCAACGGCACCCGCCGGATCGAGGTGCCGAAGGAACGCCGCAAGGGCAACGGCCACTTCGTCACCGTCGAGAACGCCCGCGCCAACAACCTGACCGGCGTGACCGCGAAGTTCCCGCTCGGCACCTTCTGCTGCGTGACCGGCGTGTCCGGCTCGGGCAAGTCCTCGCTCACCATCGACACGCTGCAGGCAGGCGCCAGCCGCCAGCTCAACGGCGCGCGCGTCATCGCGGGCGCGCACGACAAGATCACCGGCCTCGAAAAGTGCGACAAGGTGATCGAGATCGACCAGTCCCCGATCGGCCGCACCCCGCGCTCCAACCCCGCGACCTACACCGGCGCCTTCACCCAGATCCGCGACTGGTTCGCCGGCCTCCCCGAATCCGAAGCGCGCGGCTACAAGCCCGGCCGCTTCAGCTTCAACGTCAAGGGCGGCCGCTGCGAAGCCTGCCAGGGCGACGGCCTCATCAAGATCGAGATGCACTTCCTGCCCGACGTCTACGTGACGTGCGAGGAATGCCACGGCAAACGCTACAACCGCGAAACGCTGGAAGTGAAGTTCAAGGGCATGTCCATCGCCGACGTGCTCGACATGACGATCGAGGACGCCGAAGAATTCTTCAAGGCCGTCCCCCCCATCCGCGACAAGATGCACATGCTGAACGAGGTGGGCCTCGGCTACGTCAAGGTCGGCCAGCAGGCGACGACCCTGTCCGGCGGCGAGGCGCAGCGCGTGAAGCTGGCCAAGGAACTCGCCCGCCGCTCCACCGGCCAGACGCTCTACATCCTCGACGAACCCACCACCGGGCTCCACTTCGAAGACGTGCGCAAACTCCTCGAAGTGCTGCACCGACTGGTCGACCAGGGCAACTCGGTGGTCGTGATCGAACACAACCTCGACGTCATCAAGACCGCCGACTGGATCATCGACATGGGCCCCGAAGGCGGCGTCCGCGGCGGCCAGATCGTCGCCGAAGGCACGCCCGAAGAGGTGGTGAAGGTCAAAGGCAGCTTCACCGGAAGCTACCTCAAGCCCCTGCTGGGAAGCTGGGCGAAGTAAACCGCACATTCCTCCCCGAGCTTGTCTCGGGGAGGGGGCACAGGCGGTTCAGGTGAGGGGGGAAGAAGAAAGTAGAAATGCGAGGGCCATCGCCCTCGCGCTCCCGGAACTGTCAATGTCGCTTACGGCCAAAGCATAGAGATAATCGCCGTAATTGCTTTCTATTTTGTGTTGGTTAATGTGCCTTGTTGAATAAAAAAGAGGCAGCGTGAGCTGCCTCTTTACCTAAGTGTTTAAATAGCTTTTTGCTAGAAGCGCACTAAGAGTATTAACTGTTTGAATTAATTCATCATTTCGTGCTCGAAGTTTTTCTATTTCTGATTTTGCGACGTCGTGATGACGGTCGTCATAGTCAAATTCTCTGTCTCTTGGGACATCGCAAGCGGCATCAGTAAGTGCTTGGCTAACCCAAGCATTAATTTTCATGCCGCTAGATTTGGCTGCTTCTCGGGCAACCTCGACTGTCTCAGGAGACAGTCCTTTGATTGTCCAATCTTTTTGTGCACGCCCCCGCCCTTTGCCACGTGTACCCCGATTTGGTACCCCGCGCTCCGCTACAGTGGCTTCCACCGCTTGGAGGTCGGACATTACCAGTTCTCCTTGTTGATACGGAATCATATGCGAATTCTTTCGCATGTCCCGTGGTTCCCATTTATCCCCAAATTCGTACCCCATTCAACCCGAGATTTGTGGATAATGGGTTAAAGGTACCCGGGAAACGCGCTTGATGTACCCGCCATCCCAGCTCATAATGCCACCATTCAGGAGGTTAATGCATGAATGGGGCAGCAGCCACCGAGGCGATGCAGAGTGAACTTGATCGAGTGATACTCGAAGTTCGTACGGCTTTGGGTCGGCTAGCGCTCGAACGTAAAATCACCGGAGTATGCGCGGGTATTTTGAATCTCATCGATCAAAGTGAATTTCAAGTGACCGATGAGGAGAGTGAATCGGCTTTCCGTTTGGATCGCGGTAATATGCGGGTCTACTTCTATCTGGCGCCATTGGTAAAAGTATGGAATGAACTCTATGATGCCTGCGGGGAGATCGGCATATCTGGCGTAGAACGTGTGCGCTGGCAGCAGATCGGGCTAGCCCAATTCGTTATTCACGAATTGATCCATATCCGACAGAAATTTTCTGAATTTACAACGGTTCCGGTTATTAAGGTTGGTCTCCCCGGCATGGGTTTGCCCATGCTGGATTTGGCTGCTGATTTAGTTGCTGCTTGGGTGTCGGCCCTCATTGAGGTGCATTACAACGATGCTGGGGATGAAGATCTCATCCAAAGTTATTACGTTAATGCATTGCTTAGAGCATATCTCATCGGCGCTTTTGTTTTTGATGCAAGAACAAACCCCAATAAACGGCAGCGGGCAATCGGTTTGATTATATCGATGATGCTGGTTCAAGCAAAGATTGATGGCAAGCTGAACGCTGGAAATATCAACGAAGAATGGACGGAAATTTCCCCTGTTCTTGCTTTGGATATAAGTCGTTCTCACAGATTTAATGCAATTGTTATCGGAACATTGCCCGGTCTTCTGATTGAGGACCATGACGTTCATGATGGCGATGCGTTGATGGCTCTTTGGGAGAGCGTTGGCTCAAGGCCTATGCTTGATATAATCTCACGGACCTCCACTTTTCTAAAGGCCGCAGGCGCTATAGCCTCCTGAGCCTGAAGCGGATGCACTTTCCTACAGCCACCCACATACGATAACTAATCCGTCCCCCACGACGCGCCTGTCCGGGCTGCGTCGTGGTCTTTCGTGGCTTTCCTCTTGCGCGAGGTGGACGATGACGGACTTTTCCAGCAGCTTCGGTATCGACGGTGGGGCGGGGGATCGGCCTGTGCCGCTCCACCCTGTGCCCCTCCACCATCCTTCGGCCAAGGATGCGCTTGCGCATCCGTCTTGTCAGGCTCCCCCTCCCCCGCAGGGGGAGGAACAGGGAGCGCTTCGGTTCGGGCGGGGGTGGGTTCCCGCCTCGCGCGACATTGGTATTCCGGGCGAGCAGGCGGGCGCTTCGTCGGCCTCGGGCGCGGCGGAAAGGGTCCGGGAGCGCGAGGGCGATGGCCCTCGCATTGTCTCTTCTCCTTCTCTCCATGTCTCGCACACGGCGTGGGACGCCGACCGCAAGGTGCGGTTCCTCGACCAACTCTCGCAGAAGGGCGATGTGCGAGCCGCGTGTGCTTTCGTGGGAATGAGCCGGACTTCGGCTTATCTGCTGCGGCGGCGCGATGCGGTGTTTGCGGATGCCTGGACGGCGGCTCTGGTGCTGGCGCGGCAGCATGTCGAGGAGGTGCTGGCGACGCGGGCGCTCGATGGGGTGGAGGAGGCGGTATGGTTCCGGGGGGAGCTGGTCGGGGTGCGGCGGCGGTATGACTCGCGGTTGCTGCTGGCGCATCTGGCTCGGCTCGATGTCGCGGGGGAGGGGCATGAGGCTCTGGCCGAGCGGTTCGACGAGGTGCTGGCGCTCGTCGCCGGGGAGGAGCCTTGCGCGGATGTGCCGGGGATGGAGGAGGGCGCGGCGTTGCCTCCGGAGCGGGCGGACTATGTCGCGGCGGCGGGGGAGGCGCGGTTCGGCGATGCGCGGGAGGCGTGGCTCGACGCGGTGGATGCGATCGATGCTGCGGCCGGGTACGTGCAGCCGCTGGACGAGGGGGAGATCGCGGCCGAGGACGCGGGGGAGGCGCCGGACTATCCGGAAGCGCCGGTGCGCGGGCCTTTCCTGAGTGAGAGCGGCGCGCAGTGGGATCGCTGGCAGGCGCGCGCTTTCGCCCGGGTGGACGGGGCGCTCTCGGGCGGGGAGGGCGCGGCGCCGATGGAGTACAAGTCGCTGGAAGGCGGGGCCGGAGTTGCGGCTCTGGACCGTGTAAACCGTGTAAACCTGCTCGCGCCTCGTCGATGGGGAAGCACGGCTGGGCAAAAGTGTTCGGAGGCCGGGAACGCTTGTCCGGCTTCGCTGTTATCGAGTGTGAAGGCCGGCGCGGCGCTTCCCCCACCCCCTCCCAGCTGCGCCGGCCGACCTTTTTCCTTCAGATCAGGCGGCGGTGCTATCCACCCTTCGACAAGCTCAGGGTGAGCGGGGATTGTGATGGATGCTATCAATTCCGCTCAGGCTGAGCTTGTCGAAGCCCCCGCAGAAAAACCCAGCCTCAGTTGCCGAGGACGGCCAGTTCGACCTTGCCGCTGCCCATGCGGGTGATGCCGAGTTCGTCGGCGGCGGCGTCGGACAGGTCGATCACGCGGTTGCCGTGGAAGGGGCCGCGATCGTTGATGGTGACGACGACGACTTCGCCGTTGGCCGGGTTGGTGACCTGCACTTGCGTGCCGAAGGGCAGGGTGCGGTGTGCGGCGGTCAGTCCGTCGGGCGCGTAACGCTCGCCGCTGGCGGTGCGGGCGCCCTTGAGGTGGCGGCCGTAGAAGCTGGCGATGCCGCCTGCGATGGGAGTGACCTGGATGTCGTCGTCTTCGGGCGCGGTGAGGACGGCGGGAACTTCTGCGGCGGCGACGGCGTTGACGCCAGCGACAGGAGCAAGAACGAGAGCTTGCGAAGCTACCGGGGCTTCAGCCTGAGCGGGGCCTGCGAAGGGCAGGACGACGGCAGCGCACAGCGCCATCAGGCTTACGGCTCGAACTTGCAAAACTTACCCCGCTTCGTCGTTGACGATGGCGGGAGTCCTACCTGTGCGGTTCCCCGAAGGCCATATAGGCAAAAGCGGCCCGTCGCGCTTTGGCAACGGGCCGCCGGACTCTGTTAACCTAGGGGCAATGTTTACTTGGCGTCTCGCTGGGCCAGCAGGCGCAGGCGAAGGGCGTTGAGCTTGATGAAGCCCGCCGCATCCTTCTGGTCGTAGGCGCCGGCATCGTCCTCGAAGGTGACGTGGCGTTCGGAGTAGAGCGAGTCGGCGCTCTTGCGGCCGACTACCGAGGCGCTGCCCTTGTAGAGCTTGAGGCGCACGGTGCCGTTCACGCGGGCCTGCGAGTGGTCGATCGCGGCCTGCAGCATCTCGCGCTCGGGGGCGAACCAGAAGCCGTTGTAGATGAGCTCCGCGTACTTCGGCATCAGCTCGTCCTTGAGGTGAGCGGCGCCGCGGTCGAGCGTGATCTGCTCGATGCCACGGTGGGCGCGGGCGTAGATCTCGCCGCCGGGCGTCTCGTACATGCCGCGCGACTTCATGCCGACGAAGCGGTTTTCGACGAGGTCGAGGCGGCCGATGCCGTGCTTGCGGCCCAGCTCGTTGAGCTGGGTGAGGAGGGTCGCCGGGCTCATCGCCACGCCGTTGAGGGCGACGCCGTCACCCTTCTCGAAGTCGATGGTGATGTATTCCGGTGCGTCCGGCGCATCTTCCGGGTTGACGGTGCGCGAGTAGACGTAGTCAGGGGTCTCTTCCCACGGGTCCTCCAGCACCTTGCCCTCGGACGAGGTGTGCAGGAGGTTGGCGTCGGTCGAGAAGGGGCTTTCGCCGCGCTTGTCCTTGGGGACGGGGATCTGGTGCTGCTCGGCCCACTGGATGAGGGCGGTGCGGCTGGTCAGGTCCCACTCGCGCCAGGGGGCGATGACCTTGATGTTGGGGTCGAGCGCGTAGGCCGACAGCTCGAAGCGGACCTGATCGTTGCCCTTGCCGGTGGCGCCGTGGGCGACAGCGTCGGCGCCGGTCTCGTGGGCGATCTCGATCAGGCGCTTGGAGATCAGCGGGCGGGCGATCGAGGTGCCGAGGAGATAGTCGCCTTCGTAGCGGGCATTGGCGCGCATCATCGGGAACACGAAGTCGCGCACGAATTCCTCGCGCAGGTCGTCGATGTAGATGTTCTCGTCCGGCAGGCCCATCAGCTTGGCCTTGGCACGGGCGGGTTCGAGTTCCTCACCCTGGCCGAGGTCGGCGGTGAAGGTCACCACCTCGCAGTTGTAGGTGACCTGGAGCCACTTGAGGATGACGCTGGTGTCGAGGCCGCCGGAGTAGGCGAGGACGACCTTCTTGATGCTGTCGGACATGGGCACGGGCTTTCGCGGCATGAGCGGTGGAAGTTTGGGCGCGCGGCTAGCAGGTGCGCCCAAACTTCGCAACGTTTACGCGCCCAGCAGCACTTTCTCTCCTTCCGCGATGTAGTCGCGGGTGAGGGGCAGGGCGTGGCGCGAGCGGGTGTATTGGATCTGGTAGTTGCACATGCCGCCGCTCTCGAATGCGGCGGTGGCGCCGGAGAGGTAGAAAATCCACATGCGGTAGAAGCGCTCGTCGTGCAGCTTGACAATGGCCTCCTTGTTGGCGACGCAGCGCTTGTACCATTCGCGCAGGGTCTTGGCGTAGTGGAGGCGCAGGTTCTCCACGTCGGTGGCGATCAGGCGGACCTTTTCGCTGGCCTCCACCGTCTCGCTCAGCGCCGGGATGTAGCCGCCGGGGAAGATGTACTTGCGGGTGAAGGCGTCGGTCGAGCCGGGCCCGCCCATGCGGCCGATGGTGTGCATCAGCATCACGCCCTCGTCGTCCAGCATCGTCGCGCAGTCGCGGAAGAAGCGGTCGAACTGGGCCTGGCCGACGTGCTCGAACATGCCGACCGAGACGATGCGCTCGAACTTGTCGCCGCGCGCGGCGAGGTCGCGGTAGTCGATCAACTCGAAGTCGATGCGGCCCGAGACGCCCGCTTCCACGGCGCGCTGGCGGGCCAGCACCAGCTGTTCCTCGGAGAGCGTGATGCCCTTGACCGAAACGTCGAAGTGTTTGGCGAGATAGATCGCCATGCCGCCCCAGCCGCAGCCGATGTCGAGCACCTTCTGGCCCGGCTCGATCGCCAGCTTGGCGGCGATGTGGGCGAGCTTGGCGGTCTGCGCCTGCTCCAGCGTGATGTCGTCACTGGGCCAGTAGGCGCAGGAATACTGCATGTGCTCGATGTCGAGGAACAGGTTGTAGAGGTCGTTGCCCACGTCGTAGTGGTGGGCGATGTTCTTCTTGGCGCTCGCCGCGCGGTTGATGCCGTCGACGAGGGTGACGGCCTTGCCGATCACCTTCTTGAACGCGGTCTGCTCCTTCAATTCGCCGCCCTTGTCCCAGCGGGCGTTGGCGCGCAGCAGGTAGACGAGGTCCATGATGTCGCCCTGCTCGACTTCGAGCTGACCGTCCATGAAGGCTTCGGCGGCGCCCAGGCGCGGATCGCGCAGGATGCGGCGTTCGGCGCCCTTGTCGGTCAGGCGGATGCGGACGTGGGGAAAGCCTTCTGCGGGGGTTCCAAAGCGACGGAGGGAGCCGTCGGGGCGGGCCAGTTCGAGCACGCCCTGTCGGACGCCGCGCTCGAGGAAGCGGTCAAGTATGCCGAGTGCCATCAGGGGTTTGTGCGGGGGTAATTACCTGCATGCAAGGGGGCTTGTGTTGATAAATGCACAATCCTTACTCCCGCGCCAGAAACAGCACATCACGTTCCTGGGCCAGCAGGTGCTGTCCGGAATCGACGTAGAGCGTCTGGCCGCTGTCGAGCCAGCCTCCGGCAAGGAACAGGGCTGCCCCCGCTACGTCTTCGGGCGTCGCACGGCGACCCAGCAGGTTCATGCGGTGGGAGATTTCGGCTTCCGCCTCGTTCTGGTCGTGGCTGGCGAGGATGGCGCCCGGCGCGATGCCGTAGACGCGGTCTTCCTCTGCCCGCCGGGCCATGGAAAGCATCGGGATCGTCGCGGAAAGCGCGTGCTTGCTCATGGTGTAGGAGAAGAAATCCGGATTCGGATTGAGCAGCTTCTGGTCGGTAACGTGGATCAGGCGTCTGCCGGCGGAGGTGCGGGCATGGGCAAGGAACGTCTGTCCCAGCCGGGCGGGAGTGGCCGCATTCACCCGCATCGCGGCGGTGAAGATATCCGGTTCCAGCGTTTCGGCGGTGTCGAGGTCGAAGACGCCCGCGCAGTTCACCAGCACCCGCCAATCGTTCAGACGGGCAGCCAGTGCCTCGACCATGGCAGGGCCTTCATCCCAGTCGTCGAGGTCGCACGAGACGATCTCGGCGCTGGGCAGGCTCGCCGCGAGCGCTTCGGCCTGCGCCCGCGACCGGCCGTAGTGGATCACGACATGCCAGCCTGCCGCTCCGAAGGCGCGAGCGATGGTCGCGCCGATCCGCTTGGCGCCGCCGGTCACCAGCATGGCGGGGCGGCTCACTGCGCGGCCTCACAAGGTGACACATCAGGTTTACACGGTTTACACTGTCCTGAAGAGAAACTCCCGCCTCTCCGAAGGGGGCTTTCCGTAGCGAGGACAGACGAGCCGGTCATGAATGCAAGTCGCTGAAACATGGCGGCATTGGAGCATAGCCAGCCGCTGTAGGAAAGCCGGGATGCACCGATCGCACCGGCGGAGGGCCACGGCACGGACAAAGCAAAAGGCGCGCCGCCTTTCGGACGACGCGCCTTTCGCAAGGGACCGGGGATAAGGATCAGCGGCAGCGCGGACGGTCGCCGCCACGGTCGATCTCGCGACCCAGGACGGCGCCGCCGGCAGCGCCGAGCAAGGTGCCGACAGTGCGGTCACCGCGGGTGTCGATCGCACGACCGGCAAGGGCGCCGGCAACGCCGCCGATCAGCAGGCCGGTGGTGCCGTTCGACTTCTTGCAGTAGTAGCGGCCGTTGTTGCCGCGCCAGTACTTGACGCCGCGGTCGTTGTGGTAACGACGGTGATCGCGCGCTTCTGCCGGAGCGGTGAAAGCGACGGTCGCCGGAATGGTGAGCGCCATCATAGTGGCGGCGAGAATGGTCTTACGCATGATATGTGCCCTCATCGTAGCGTGGGAATGATCTGGTAACGCGGCTTTTCGTTCATTGATCCACAACGTCAGATGAACGAACGGCCGCTGCTGGAAATCCGTGACGAACTGCGCTGGTACAGCGATGAAGCGAGGGAAATGTTTCTTTCGGAAACAAAAATACCGCCTCAACGCGAAAGCGCGCGGCCCTTTCGGACCGCGCGCTTCTCGTCTCAGGGTATGAAATCTCAGTTCAGCGGCACTGGATGTCGCCCTTGTCGATCTCTCGGCCGAGCGCTCCGCCGAGGACGCCGCCCAGGATCGTGCCGATGGTCTTGTCACCACGGCCGGCAATCTGGTTCCCCGCCAGCGCGCCCACGCCGGCACCGATGATCAGGCCGGTCGTGCCGTTGTCGCGCTTGCAGTAGTAGCGCCCGTCATTGCCGCGCCAGACACGGTCGTTGCGGGTAAGGCGGCGCGGTTCGCGGTAGCGGCCGCGCGAATCGTACATGTCGCGGCGGTCGTAGCGATCGTGACGGTCATTGCGGTCGTACCGGTCATGGTCACGGCGACCGTGCGCAGGCGCCCAGGGCGGCGGGTCGCCAAGCACCGGCGCGACGGGCAGGGCAGTGATGGTGGCGGCGAACGCAGCCATCGCCAGCAGGGACTTCTTCATGGTTCAAACTCCTGCGAAAATTCCTGTTCGAGAACCCGATCGGTCTGGACCCGCACTTCGCAACGCGCGATGAACCGCCGGGCAGGTCGGGAGCGCAAGGGACAAGATGGACCCGGACTGCGACGAAACGTTCAAAAGTGCAATTAGCTCCGAAAGGCATGCCATGTTTCTCGATCTCATCGACGTCTTCGGCTCCGGCCCGCTCAGTGGCAATCCTCTGGCGGTCGTGCGCGGCGGTGAGGGGATGAGCGACGCGCAGATGCTGCGGCTGACGCAGTGGCTGGGCTATTCGGAGACGACCTTTCTCCTGCCGCCGACCGACCCGGGTGCCGATTACCGGGTGCGTATATTCTACCCGGCGGGCGAACTGCCCTTCGCCGGGCACCCGACGCTGGGTAGTGCCCATGCGTGGCTCGCCGCCGGAGGAAAGGCGAAGGAGGACGGATGCGTGGTGCAGGAATGTGGCATAGGTCTCGTCGAGGTGCGCCGGGATGGCGAGCGGCTGGCGTTCCGCGCGCCGCCGCTGATCCGGTCGGGGCCGCTCGATGCCGAGGACCGCGCGGAAACGCTTCGCCTCACCGGGACAGACGAGGCGCAAGTCGTCGCCGCGGTCCATGCCGCCAACGGGCCGGGCTGGAAGCTGTTGCACCTTGCTTCGGCGGAGGCGGTGCTGGCGACTGAGCCCGTCTCGCGTGCGCCGAAGGGGACCGACGTGGCGCTGCTGGGCCCGTGCGCTCCGGGTGGTGCGGCGCAGTTCGAGTTGCGGGCGTTCTTTGCCGATCCGGCAGGCAAGATGGTCGAGGACCCGGTGACCGGCAGTCTCAACGCGGCGGTGGCGCAGTACCTTTTCGCGAGCGGTCAGGCCGAGGGCAACTATGTCGCCGCGCAGGGCCGCAAGGTCGGGGCGGACGGGCTGGTCTATTGCTCCCAGGACGAGAGCGGCGACGTCTGGATCGCCGGGCGCGTGGAGACCGTAGCGACGGGCGGGGCGTTGTTCCCGGCGTAACAGGTTTGTGCTGCGTATGGCACTCTCCCCACCCCGCTCAGCCTGAGCTTGTCGAAGGCCCCGAGGCGAAGCGCCAGGCCCGATGCTTCGACAAGCTCAGCATGAGCGGTGTCGGGGGAGTGTGGTCATTCAGCCCGTCTTCTTCGGCAGGGCGACCTCCGCGCTGCCCGTGCACATTGTCGTGCCCTTCTGGTTCTTCATCAGGTGCTTGACGTGGATGAGATGGCGGCCGTCTGCGTCCACCGACTTCTCGGTGACCTCGGCGGTCTGGATCGTCACGTCGCCGGTCAGCGCAGGGCCGCGGTAGTTGGCGACTGAGTGCACCACCATGCCGTGCTGCCCCGCCCAGCCCGAAAGGTAGTCGGTCACCCACGAGCCCATCGAGGCGCCGTAGCCGTAGCCGCGCGGCATGCCGATGCGCCGGGCATACTTGGCGAACAGGTGCCCGCGCGAGGGGCCGTAATAGGCGCCGTCGGTGAGGAACGGGTTCACCTTGAGCATGTCGGGGTCGTTCTCGTACCCGGCCATCTCGCGCGTGAAGCCGAGGCCTTCGAGGTCCTGCTTGCGCAAGTCGAGCGTGCCCCAGGTGTTGACGATATAGGCGCGCCACTCGGTCGCGAAGCTGGCGATGGAGTGGGGGCCGAAGACGCGCTCCGGCAACTGGTCGCCGACCGCGACGTCGTCCCACCAGCGTTCCTTGTTGCCGAGGTCATGGAGCATGCGGACCCAGGCGAAGCGGCGCTCCTCCATCTCCTCCAGCGCTTCGTCGGTCCATTCGGGCTCCTCGAAGTCGTCGGTCTTGACGTTGTCGCCGCCCGCCGCCGCGCGGTAGCGGATCGAGGTGGAGCGCTGGCGGGCGATCTCCTCGCCCTTCTGGTTGGAGTAGTTGTTGTCGCCGCGCTGGAAGCAGGTGGGGCCGAAGCCGGTCTGCTTGACCGTGTAGTCGAACGGTATGCGGGTGTTGGTGATCACGTCGCCCGGCTCGATGCGCGGGCCGTAGAACCACCACTCGTCGCCGCCGAACAGGAGGTGCGAGTTTGCGATCTTGCCGACGCAGGCGGGCGCGGCGCCGTGGCCGTCGTCCGTCGCGATGGCGAAGCTCTGCGGCGCGACGAGGCGGCCCCATACGCTCGCCTCGGCATGACCGGGATCGAAGTGGGCGAGGTTGGGGTAATGCATCGCATGGACCCAGCGGCGGATGTCGTTGGGTGCGATGGCCTCACGCAAGGGCGAGAAGTCCATCGTCTTGCCGAGATGGTTGTCGATGTCGGAACAGTCGAAGTCGTCGCTCATGTTTTCTCTCAGAATTGCCTGATGCCGGTGGCGTCTTCGGCCTTGAACACGGGGACCGGTTCGATGGCCTTGAGCATGACCAGCGGGATCACGCGGTCGGTCGATTGCTGGTAGGTCGCGTAAAAGGGGTGGCAGTCGGTCACGAAGGCCCAGACCTTGTCGCGCTCGGCCCCTTCGGGTTCGCGCCAGGTGGCGCGGAAGGCTTGCGTGGCGATCTGGAAGTCGACCGTCTCGGCCTCGCGGATGTTGAGATACCAGGCAGGGTGATGGTCGGCGCCGCCCTTGGAGGCGCAGATCACGACCTCGCCGCCGATGTCGGCGTAGCAAAGGGGCGTGATGAAGACCTTGCCGCTCTTTCGGCCGACATACTTGACGAGGCAGTGGGTGGCGAAGGAGCGGCCGCCGACAGGCGTGATGTCCATGATGTGACCCTGCGCGCCGCCCGAGGACAAGTACATGTCGCGGTGCTCGACCACCCAGTCCTTGCGCGTGTCGCGGATCGCGGCCGACGTGTCGTCGCTCATGGGCTTCTCCTCTCCTCCCGAGCCTAGAGGATGGGGGAGGGGAGAGCCTTGCGTCCAACCCCGAATGGGGGCGCCGGGCAGTAATCGCCGGGGCGGTTGGGGAGGGGGCCGGAAGACCGCCACCATGGCCGCCGCTATCCCCGCATCGTCATTGCGAGCGGCGAAGCCGCGCGGCAATCCAGGGCAGTCTTGAGCCGCACTGGATTGCTTCGCTATGCTCGCAATGACGAATGCAGGCAGCCGTTCAGGCCGCGTCCTTCTCCGGCGGCCAGACGCTGTGCGAGAGCAGGTTGTCGACGAAGGCCTCGTGCTGGGCCTGCCCGACGGGGTCGGGGCGCAGCAGCACGTCGGTGCGATAGCCCGTAACCGCAGACATCGTGAGCTGTGTCAACTGCTGCGCTTCATCGACATCGAAGCGCGTGGCGAAGAAGTCTGCGATGGCGCAGCGCAGCTTGACCGGGCCGCGCGTGTAGAAGGTCTCCTTGATCTCGGGAAACCGCTCACCCTCGCTCACCACCAGGCGGTAGAGCATGACCGAATTGTCGCGCAGCAGGCAGTCGATGAAGCGCAGGCACGCGCGGCGCAGCGCCGGGACCGAGAAGGTCTGCCCGGTCAGCACGTCTTCCACGTCGCGCGCGAACGCCTCGACGTGAAGGTCGACGACGGCGGTGAACAGCTCTTCCTTCGAGGCGAAGTGCGCCCACAAGGTCGCCTTCGATCCGCCCACGGTATCGGCGATCGCGGACATCGTCGTCTCGGCGTAACCTTGTTCGAGGAACATGCCCGAGGCGACCTGCACGATCTCCGCGCGTTTGCGGGCCTTGTTCGCCTCGCGCTTTGAAATTCCGGTCTTTTCCATCATGGTGTACTCTCTAGTACAGTTTTTTATTGACAGAAACAAGCCGGCAAACGATTTGGACCGTACCGATGAGTACAAAATTCTCCCCCCGAGTCGCGACGGCCGCGCTGCTGATCGCCTCCAGTTCGCTCGCCGGGTGCGGTGCGCCCGACCTTGGGCCACGTCCCGAGCTGCGCCCGCCGTCGACCCTCGACAGCGCCGCCTCGATCCAGGGCACCGCTGCCGAATGGCCGCAGGAGCGCTGGTGGACCGCTTACGGCGATCCCCAGCTCGACGGTCTGGTGGATGAGGCGATCAAGGGTTCGCCCGACGTCGCCACCGCGCTGGCCCGCATCCGCCAGGCGCAGGGCGCGCTAGAATCCTCGCGTGCCGCGCTGCTGCCCAGCATCGGCGGGCAGGGCTCGGCCTCGGTCGAGAAGCAGAGCTACAACAACGGCACTCCGGTCGCCGCGCTGCCCAAGGGCTGGAAGGACTATGGCATGCTTGCCCTGTCCGCCAACCTCAACCTAGACATCTGGGGCAAGAACCGCGCACTGCTTGCGGCCGCGACTTCGGCTGCCGAGGCCGCCGTCGCCGACGAGCGGCAGGCCGAACTGGTGCTCGCCTCGGAAGTCGTGTCGTCCTACTTCGACCTCGGCCGCCTGCTCGAACGCCAGAAGGTGCTCGACGAGACGCTGGCCGCGCGCGAAGGTTCGGCCAAGCTGGTCGGCCAGCGCGTGACGCAGGGCCTCGACAACCAGAGCCCGCTGCGCCAGTCCAACGCCGAAGCCGCCCGCGCGCGCATCGACGTCGCCGCCAACCGCGAGCAGATCGAGAAGCGCCGCCACGCGCTCGCCGCGCTGCTCGGCGCCGGTCCCGATCGCACCCTGACGCTCACCCCCCCGTCCATCGCGACCATCGCCGCGACGCCGGTGCCGGCCGATGCGGGCATCGCGCTCGCCGGTCGTCGCCCCGACATCGTCATGTCGCGCAAGCTGGTGCAAGCGGCCGACAAGGGCGTCGAGTATGCGAAGAAGTCGTTCCTTCCCGACATCTCGCTGAGCGGCCTCATCGGCCTCAGCTCGCTGGGCATCTCGCACTTGTTCGACGGCGGTTCGGACTATGGCAGCGCGGGTGCGGCGGTGAGCCTGCCGATCTTCCAGGGCGGCGCGCTTTCGGGTCGCTATCGCCTGGCACGCGGCGGCTACGACACGATGGTCGCCAGCTACAACAAGTCGGTGATCGGTGCGCTGCAGGAAGTCGCCGACGCGCTTTCCACCCGCACTTCGGCCGGTGAGCAGGAGCGCCACGCGCTCGAAGCCCGGACCGAGGCGAACGCCGCCTACGGCCTCGCGCTCCAGCGCTACAAGGGCGGTTTGAGCACCTATATCGACGTGCTCAGCGCCGAAACCACCGCGCTCGACACCCGCCTCGGCGCGGTCGACGCCCACTTCGCCACGCTCGCCAGCGAAGTCGCGCTCAAGCGCGCCCTGGGCGGCGGATATGCAGACGATTCAGCCAAGAAGGCCACCCCCGATGAGTGACGAAACCCCCAACGACGCCGGTTCGAACACCGTCGTGGACAAGAGCAAGCGCAAGAACCTCCTGCTCGGCCTTGGCGGCGCGGTGGTCGTGATCGGCGGCCTGTGGTTCCTCTACGCGGAGTTCATCGGCAGCCGCACGGTCTCGACCGACAATGCCTATGTCGCCGGTGAGAACGCGCAGGTCACCCCGCTGACTTCGGGCCGCGTGGTCGAGGTGCTCGTCACCGACACGCAGCCGGTGCGCAAGGGCCAGCTGCTGTTCCGCATCGAGGACTCCGACCAGAAGATCGCGGTCCAGCAGGCCGAAGCCAACCTTGCGATGATGCAGCGCCGTTACGGCCAGTCGATCGCCAACAACGCCGCGCTGGGCGCCGCCGCCGGGGCGAGCGACGCGCAGATCAACACCGCGCGCGCCGGGCTCGCCTCCGCGCAGGCGACGCTGACCAAGACCCAGGAAGACTACAAGCGCCGTGCGGCCCTTTCGGGCACCGGCGCGGTGTCCAACGAGGAACTGACGACCGCGCGCCAGGCGCTGGACTCGGCCAAGGCATCCTACCAGCAGGCCCAGGCGGCCGTCGCGCAGGCGCAGGAAAACGCCCGCAGCGCCCGCCGCCAGGAAGAGGCCGCCGTCGCGCTCACCAAGGGCACGACCCTGCAGACCGCGCCGGAGATCCTGCAGGCGCAAGCCCAACTGGAGCAGGCGAAGCTCGACCTCGAACGCACCATCGTGCGCGCGCCGATCGACGGCGTCGTGTCCCGGCGCAGCATCCAGGTCGGCCAGCGCATCCAGAGCGGGCAGGCGGCGATGACCGTCGTGCCGGTGGGTGAACTCTACGTCGACGCGAACTTCAAGGAAGACCAGCTCGGCAAGGTCCGCTCGGGCCAGAAGGCTACGCTGACTTCCGACTTCTACGGCGGCAAGGTGGAATACCACGGCAAGGTCGTCGGCTTCTCGGGCGGCACCGGCGCGGCGTTCTCGCTGATCCCGGCGCAGAACGCGACCGGCAACTGGATCAAGGTGGTGCAGCGCCTGCCGGTGCGCATCCAGCTCGATCCCAAGGAGCTGAAGGAGCACCCGCTGCGCATCGGCCTGTCGATGGAAGCCGAGATCGACCTGACGGACAACGACTGATGGCCGGCGGCGCTCCGGCTGCAGCGGCGCAGGAAGGCGGACCACCGCTGACCGGCGCCAAGCTGATCCTGGCGGGCTTCGTGCTCGCCATGGCCAACTTCATCGTCGTGCTCGACACCACGATCGCCAACGTTTCGGTGCCGCACATCGCGGGCGGCCTTGCCGTCTCGGTGTCGAGCGGCACCTGGGTCATCACGTCCTACGCGGTCGCCGAGGCGATCTGCGTGCCGTTGACGGGCTGGCTCGCCAACCGCTTCGGCGCCTTGCGGGTGTTCATGTTCTCGCTGATCGGCTTCGGGATATTCTCGACGCTGTGCGGGCTTTCGGGGACGCTCTCGGCACTGGTCATCTTCCGTCTCGGGCAGGGCTTCTGCGGCGGGCCGCTGATGCCGCTGACGCAGACGCTGATGCTGAAGATCTTCCCCAAGGAGATGCAGCCCAAGGCGATGGCGATGTGGGCGATGACGGTCGTGACCGCGCCGATCGCCGGTCCGATCCTGGGCGGCTACATCTCCGACAACTGGTCGTGGGAGTGGATCTTCTTCATCAACGTGCCGATCGTGGCGCTGATCTTCTTCGGCGTGGCGGTGCTGCTGCGTGGACAGGAAACGCCGACCCAGAAGCTGCCGATCGACAAGATCGGGCTGGCGCTGATGGTGATCTTCATCGGCGCGTTCCAGATGATGCTCGACCTCGGGCGCGACGAGGACTGGTTCTCGTCCACCAAGATCGTCGCGCTGGCGTGCATCGCGGGCGTGTTCTTCATCGCCTTCCTGATATGGGAGCTGACCGAGGAACACCCGATCGTGAACCTCAGCGTGTTCCGCTATCGAGGGTTCTCTGCGTCCACGGCCTCGCTGACGATCGCTTTCGGTACGTACTTCGCCTCGATCGTGGTCATCCCGCAGTGGCTTCAGACCTCGATGGGTTATACCGCCACGGAGGCGGGGCGGGCGATGGCCTTCTCGGGCGTATTGGCGGTGGTCGCATCGCCCTTCGTGCCGGCGCTGATGAAGCGGTTCGACCCGCGCCTGCTGGTGTTTATCGGCGTCTCGTGGATCGGTGTCTGCGCGCTGATGCGCATGACATGGTCTACCGACATCACGTTCTGGACGATTGCCATCCCGCAGCTGCTGCAGGGTGTCGGCGTCTCGCTGATGATCGTGCCGCTCACCACCATCAGCCTCAGTTCGGTGCAGCCGCACGAGACCGCCTCGGCCGCCGGTATCGCCAACTTCGGGCGAACCCTGGCAGGCGCGGTGGCGACGGCGATCATCACCACTGTGTGGAGCGACATGTCGCGTTCGCGCAGCGCCGACCTGTCGGGCGTGCTCAACGGGGCGGACGCGACCTCGCAGGCGCTCCAGCAGCAGGGCTTCAGTGCCGAGCAGGCGCGCGTGGCGATCGCGCAGATGGTGGAGAATCAGGGCACCGCGGTGGCCACGGGCGAGCTGTTCGTGATCAGCGCCATCGCCCTGTTCCTTGCCGCGATGACCATCTGGCTGGCTCCGCGCCCGCCCAAGAACGTGAAGCCCGCCGCAGGGCACTGAGTTACCAGACAGCCGGTGTCGCCGCCCCCGAAACAGGCGGCACCGGCGCGTCGGCCGGACCGAAAGCACAGACAGCCCCCCAGTCCCCCCGCTTTCCATCCGGCCGACGCACCCTCCGGGCGCAGGGCGCTCTTGCCGAACCGGGTCGGCGATCCCATTGCAAGGCAATGGAAAACGACGCCCGCCGAGAGGCTCCCGCCACTGCCCGCAACCGTGACCCGATCCTGTCGGTCCTGCGCGACGTGCTGCCGGTATCCGGCCACGTGCTGGAGATCGCCAGCGGCACCGGCGAGCATGCCATCCACTTCGCCGCCGCCTTGCCCGACCTCGTCTGGCAGCCGACCGATCCCGATGCCAACGCGCGCGCCTCGATCGCGGCATGGGGGGAGCAGGCAGAGCTGGCGAACTTGCGCGCGCCGCTGGAACTGGACGCGGCCTCGCATGAATGGCCGATCACGGAAGCACAGGCGGTCGTCTGCATCAACATGATCCACATCAGCCCCTGGACCGCGACCGAGGGCCTCATGGCCGGCGCCGCGCGGGTGCTGGAGTCGGGCTATCCGCTGGTGCTCTACGGCCCCTATCGGCGAGAGGGGCTGACGCTCGAGCCCAGCAACGCGGCCTTCGACGAGGACCTCAAGCGGCGCAACCCGGAATGGGGCCTGCGCAGCGTGGAAACCGTGCGCGCCTGTGCGCTGGACAATGGCCTGGCGTTCGACAGTCTTGTCGAGATGCCTGCCAACAACCTGATGCTGGTCTTCAGGAAGCGCTGAAGCTGCGCCGGGTCAGGCGCGGCAGGACCAGCGCCTGCCCCACCGCGCGGCCGCCGAACAACACCGCGAAAGCCGCCCAGAGCCCATGGTTGCCGAGCGGCTGGAGCGCCCACAGCAGGGCGAGGTAGGCCGCCATCGCCGCCGCCATCGTCCCCAGCATCGCCCGGGTCCAACCGGCGCCGACGAACACCCCGTCGAACACGAAGGACGACACGCCCAGCACCGGCAATAGTGCCAGCCAAGGCGCATATTGTGCGGTCGCGGCAACTACGGCAGGGTCGGTGCTGAACGCCGCCGCGAGCCGGGCGCCCGCCAGCGCGTAAAGCGCCGCGACGGCAAGCCCGGTCACGCCGCCCCATACCAGAGCGGAGCGCACGGCGGCGGTGAAACGCGCTCGCGACTGTGCGCCGAGCGCCTCGCCGCAGAGCACTTGCGCGCCGCTCTCGAACCCGTCGAGCAGGAGTGTCGCCAGCATGAAGATCTGGAACAGCACGCCGTTGGCAGCCAGCGTGACTGGCCCGGCGCGCGCACCGACGCGGGCGAACAGCAGGATCGAGCCGGTCAGCAGCAGGGTGCGCACGAACAGGTCGCGGTTGAGCGCGAAGAGCCGCGCGAGTTCGCTCTGTGCCCACGTCCCCTTGCGGCCGAGGGCCGCCAGCGCATCGCGCGCCGCGCCCTCGCGCACGACGATCGCGGCCAGCAGGATGAACTTGAGGGCTTCGGAACTCACCGTCGCCGTCGCTACCCCGGCCACGCCCCAGCGCACGACGAGCACCAGCAGCAGGTCGAGGGCGATGTGGACGAGGTTCGCGATGATCTCGACCACCAGGGCATGGCGAACCTTGCGTCGTCCGATCAGCCAGCCCACCAGCACGCAGTTCGCCAGCCACACCGGCCCCGCCCAGTAGCGCACCGCGACGTAGGTGCGGGCCGCCTCGCGCACCGGCCCCTCGGCGCCCAGCACGTCGAGGCCCAGCGGGATCGCGAGCGGCATGGCCATGAGCAGCACCGCGCCGATGCCGAGCGCCACCGCCATCGCGCGTGCCAGCGTCTCGCCCGCGTCGCCATCACCGCGTCCGCTACTTTGCGCGGTCAGCGCGACGGTGCTGGTGCGCAGGAAATTGAAGACGTTGAGCAGGCCCAGCATGAACTTGGCCCCCAGTTCGACTGCGCCTTGCGCGGGGGCGTCGCCGAGCCGTCCTATCGCCCACATGTCGGCAAGGCCGAACAGAGCGGTGGCCACGTTGGTCAGCATTGCGGGCAGGGCGATGGCCCAGAGCTGGCGGGCGGGAGAGGGCGGGGAGACGGTCACGGAACCGGGGTCTAGCCAAGCGCACCCGCAGGGGCAAACGAACCGGAGAATCGCCGCTGCGATCAGGACATATTGTCCCACCTTCGCGAATCACTCCAGGCGCAGGATCGGCGGTTTTCCTAAGGGCACGCCATGTTGCAGTGCGATACCCGGCTGAAGGTGCAAGGAAAGCGCACGCAATGAGGGCTTGCCAAACCCGCGTAAATCAGGGAGATTGTTGAAAGTTGGTGGATCAGGCAGCTTCTGCTGCATCTGCGAAGAAATCGGCGCGCCGGAGTGATTTCTCATCCCCGGCGCGCTCTCTCCCAACACCGGTAAGGTTACATGAACCTTTCACCGACCACATTGCACAAGAATCCGGCTTTGGCAAAGCGGGAAATGCATTTCATGCTGCGCAGCATGCAATTTTTCCTTCGCCCATTTCCCGCGCGTTTCTGCGGTGTTGCATGTCCTGCGCTGTCATCCCGGCGATGATTGCGGGGTGCCTGTTGCGCATCGTCTCCTGCGATGATCCGATGGGGATCGAAGGAGAGAGGCATGACCCGAATGGGCACCGACACCGGCAAATTCGAGCAGAATGCCGGCCCGGCCATCTATCTTGATTCGCTCGAGTCGCAGGCGAGGCGGGTCGAAACTCCGTGCGGCGACGGGACGATGGCATGGCGAATCTGGGGCGAAGGGGCGCCGCTTGTCCTTGCACATGGCGCGCAAGGGTCCTGGACGCACTGGGTCCGCAACATAGAGCGACTGTCTCACCACCGGCGGCTGATCGTGCCCGACCTGCCGGGCCACGGGGATTCGGCCATGCCCGCGAGCAACGACCATGCAGGCATCTCGGCCGCGCTTGCCCGGGGATTGTCTGCGATCCTCGGCGCGGAAAAGATGCCTGCCGATTTGTGCGGCTTCTCGTTCGGCGGCGTCGCGCTGGCGCATCTGGCGGCGCTGCATCCGGGCACGGCGCGCAGGCTGGTGATCGTCGGCTGCGGCGGGCTGGGAACGCCGATGGGTCACCCGCGCCTCGGCCGGATCAGCGGTCTGGTTGGGGAGGAGCGCCGCGCCGCTCTCAAGGCCAATCTGCTCGGGCTTATGCTCCATCACCCCGAGAGCGCCGACGACCTTGCGATTCACATGCTGCTGCCGACTGCCAAGGCTGCGCGGCTTCATGCACCGCCGCTGGTGCTTCCCGACAGATTGGTCAAAGTGCTTCCGGAGGTCCGCGTCGCTGTAGACGCGATCTGGGGCGCGTTCGACCTGCCGCATCCCGACCCGGCCACGCAGGAGGCGGCGCTGCGTACCGTCCAGCCCGACGCCGAGTTCCGCGTCGTCGAGGACGCCGGGCACTGGGCGATGTACGAGCGCCCCCAAGCGTTCGAGGCGGCCTTGCTGGATATTCTCGCAAGGCCGCCTCGCAAGGTGGGCTGACGGGCTACCAGACCAGCGGCAGGTGCTCCGGCCCGATGACGCCGCCGGGGCGGTACTCGATCCGCGTGCCCGGCTTCACCGAGAACGCCGGGATGCGCTTCAGCCACTCTTGCAGCGCGATCTTCACTTCCAGCCGGGCGAGGTGTGCGCCCATGCAACTGTGGACGCCCACGGTGAAGGCCAGGATCGTCTTGCGCGGGCGGTCGAAGTCCACCTCCTTGGGGTTCGGGAACACTTCGGGGTCGAAGTTGCAGGCGGGCAGGACAAAGGTGACGCGGTCCCCCTTTTTCATCTGGACGCCGCGCATCTCGTAGTCCTTGTCGAGGACCCGACCCGAGAACGTCACCGACCAGCGGCGCAGCAGTTCCTCGACGATCTTGTCGATGTCCTGCGGGCGGCTGTGGATTTCAGCGAGCTTGTCCGGATTCTCGGCAAGGTAGAGCCAGATATTGTTCAGCGTCGCGAACACGGTGTCGAGCCCGGCGATGAACAGGAAGCAGACGAAGCCGAAGATCTCCTTGTCCGACAGCGGCACGCCGTCCGGCGCGGAGTGTGCGATGCGGCTGACGACGCCGTCGTCGGGGTTCGCCCTCTTCTCCTCGATCGCCTGGCGCAGATAGGCGGTGATCTTGCCCATCGTCTCGCCCATCACCGCGCGGTCGTTCGAATGGAGGAGTTTCATCGCCCAGTCCACGAACTCGTCGCGCATGTCCTGTGGCAGGCCCATGATGTCGAGGAACACCGTGACCGGCAGCGGGCGGCCGTAGTCCTCGGTGAACTCGCAAATCCCTCCGGCCGCGACCTTGGCCTCGATCTCGTCGATCAACCCGTTGGCGCGCTGGCGGATCTGCTCCTCCAGCTTGAGCACGCCCTGGGGGCTGAACACCGGATCGACGATGTTACGGTACTTGCGGTGATGCGGCGGGTCGATCTCGATCGGGATGAAGTAGAAATAGTCGTCCGGATCGCGCGGGAAGGGCGTGGCGCCCTCGTTCGAGAAGATGTCCGGGTGGCGCAGGCCGAACAGCGCGTCCTCATGCTTGATGAGGTGCCACATGTTCCCCATCGGGCTGACGTCGTAGTAGATCGGCGGCTGCTTTTCATGCAGCGCGGCCATGAAGTCGTGCGGGTTCGCAAGGAAGTCCGGCCCGACGGTGAGGCCCGACTGGCGGATCAGTTCGGGCGGAACGTGGGCGGGCACCTGGTCCATCCCGACATTGCGCGGGAAGCTGGGGGGCACGGGATTGGCGGCGTCGATAGGCATGGCGTCCTCTCCCTTCAGAACTGCGTTTCGGGCAGATGGATGATCAGCCCGTCCAGCGCGGAGGTGATCTCGATCTGGCATGAGAGGCGGCTGGTCGGTCGCAGTTCGGTGGCTACCGCTTCGAGCAGTTCGGCCTCGGTGTCGGACGAGGGACCGCCCACCGTGTCGACCCAGTCCTCGTCCACGTAGCAATGGCAGGTCGCGCAGGAGAGGCCGCCGCCGCATTCGCCGACGATGCCCTCGATGCCGTTGTACAGCGCCCCGCGCATGACGTTTTCGCCCAGCGGTACGTCAACGCGCGTCTGGTGCCCGTCGTGATCGACGTAAGTGATCTGCGGCATGGTTTCCTCTCTCGTTGTCCTGTGAGAACATTGTTCTCATTCTTGTACGCGCTTGAGGGCGGCCAAGTCAATCGCATCGACGCAGGGCTGGACCGGGGCCCCCCGCGGGCGTAGCGCTTCAAGGATGACGACCGCCTATCCGCCGCTGTTCACCGCGCCCGAAGCACCCGAAGGCGACCGCGCGTTGCTGCTCATCCGTGCCGCCTACGACCTGCTCGACGAATCGGGGCTGGAGGGCCTGACGATCCGCGCGGTGCTGGCGCGGGCAGGGTTGGCGCGGCGGGCGTTCTATGAACGGTTCCAGGGCAAGGACGACCTCGTGCTGGCGGTGTTCGACAGCTCGCTGCGGACGGCGGCACTGCAGTTCCGGGACATTACTGCGCGCTGCGAGGGGCCGGTGGAGGCGCTGCGGGCGATCGTGACGGGAATCGTGGTCGGCCAGCTCGGACAGGACCGGTTGGGCGCGAACCGGCGCGGGGCGGCGCTCAGCCGCGAGCACTTGCGGCTCGCCCAGACACGGCAGGGGGAATTGAACTCGGCGCTGGAGCCGCTGCTCGACCTGATCGCCGGGCATGTCGCGGACGGCATCGCCGTCGGGGCCTTCCGGCGGGCCGATCCGCAACTGCAGGCACGGCTTGTCTACAACCTCGTATCGACCACCGTGCATACGGTGCTGCTGGCGGAGGAGGAAGGTATTCCCGACCGCACCGGGCGCGAGGAACTGGCGGGCGAATTGTGGGAGTTCTGCCGCCGGGCCTTGGCGGCGTGAAGTTCACCCAACCTTCGTCATTGCGAGCGTAGCGAAGCAATCCAGAGCGGTGTGAAACTGCCCCGGATTGCTTCGCTGCGCTCGCAATGACGAAATGTGGGAGACGAAGGGAGGCGGGATTACCTTAATTGGTCATCGCCGGCATCGCCTTGCCGAACAGATAGCCCTGTCCCTGCGTGCAGCCTTCATCGCGCAGGTATTCCCGCTCCATGTCGCTTTCGATACCCTCGGCCGTCACGATCAGGCCAAGACTACGGCCGAGGCCGATCACGGCGCGGATGACGGCGCGTGAATTGGCTTCATGGTGCAGGTTCAGGATGAACGACTTGTCGATCTTGATCTTGGTGAAGGGGTAGTTGAGCAGGTAGCTCAGCGAGGAATAGCCGGTCCCGAAATCGTCGAGCGAGATGCCGATGCCGAAGGCGCGCAAGTTGCGGATGATCGCGGAAGGGCGCGGGCCTTTCTCCATCAGCACCGCCTCGGTGATCTCCAGTTCCAGACGCTCGGCGGCGAGGCCGGATGTGGAGAGCGCGTTGATCACCGTGCTCAGCAGGTTGCCGTTGCGGAACTGCAGCGGCGAGACGTTGACCGCGACCTTGACGTGGTCCGGCCACTGCATCGCCGCGCTGCAGGCGCTGCCGAGCACGAAGCGGCCGATCTGGTCGATCAGGCCGATCTCCTCGGCGAGCGGCACGAAGACGTCGGGCGGCACCGCGCCGCGCTCGGGATGGTTCCAGCGCAGCAGCGCTTCGTAGCACTCGATCTGCCCGCTCTGGAGATCGACGATCGGCTGGTAGTGGACCGCCAGCCCCCCCTCGCGCACGGCGGCGCGCAAGTCGATCTCGAGGCGGTTCTTCTCCTGCGCGGCGGCGTCCATCCCGGCTTCGAAGCTGCGGCATGTGCCGCGCCGCTCGCCCTTGGCGGCGTAGAGCGCAAGGTCGGCGTAGCGCAGCAACGTCTCGGGATCGCGGGTATCGTAAGGTGCGGAGGCGAAGCCGATTGTTGCACCGATGTGGATCATGTGGCCCTGCACGAAGAAGGGCTCGGACAAGGTTGTGATGATCGACTTGGCGACCAGTTCCGCCTGCGTCAGACTCGAGCGGCGGAAGATCAGCGCGAACTCGTCGCCGCCGATGCGGCACAGCAGGGCTTCGGGCGGGATCAGTTCGCGCATGCGGCGCGCGGCCTCGGTCAGCACGATGTCGCCGAAGTGGTGGCCGTAGGTGTCGTTGACCGGCTTGAAATGATCGAGATCGACCATCGCCAGCGTCACCGTTTCTTGCGCGCCTGCGTCAGTCAGCAGGTCGTTGAGGTACGTGCGGCAATGGGCGCGGTTGGCGAGGCCGGTCAGTTCGTCGTGGCGGGCCATGTGCGCCATGCGCTGCTCGATGCGGCGTCGTTCGGTGACGTCGAAGATCGAGACGATGGTGCCGGAAAATCCTTCGAGGTCGGAGACGCGCGTGGCGATCACGGTCTCGATCGCGGTGCCGTCGCGCCGCAGCATCTTCCAGCTGTCGCCGGTGTCGGCGCGGTCGGTGACCAGCAGCTGCGCTGCGTGGGCGCGCGAAGTCGCGGGAAACAGGTCTCCGGCGGGCAGGTCCGCCATTTCTTGTGGGGTATAACCGAACAGGGCGCAGGCGGCCTCGTTGGCGGTGCGGATGCAGCCGCTTTCGGGGTCGTAGACGAACATCGCCAGCGGGTTGCGTTCGAACAGCAGGCGGAAGGCATCTTCCTTCTGCTTGAGGTCGGTGATGTCGACGCGCACGCCGATCGAGCCGCCGCTTTCGAGACGGCGTTCCTCGATCATGATGCAGCGGCCGTTCGACAGCCACTGCTCGTGGCGGTGCGAAGGCTGGCGCAGCAGTGCGAGGCGGCTGGCGAGCCATTCCTCCTCGCGCCCGGCTGCTTCGGGGTAGTCGCCCCGCGCGATGCCGATGCGCAGCGCGTCGCCCAGCTTGGCGCCGGGCACCAGCAGGTCGGCCGACTTCTCGTAGATCTGGGCGTACTGCTCGTTCCAGAGGATGTAGCGATCCTCCTCGTCAAGGAAGACGATGCCTTGCGGAATTGCCTCGATCACCTCGCGCAGCCGCGTCTCGGCGAGCGAGGCCGCCTGAAGCGCGGTGTCGAGCGAAGGCAGGTCTCCGCGCTCCGCGATGGCGAGCGCGAGTTCCTCGCCGGTTACGTCCTGTTTAAGCCCCAAATACAACGCAGATCCCCATCTGGTTTGGAGCAGGCTATGAGGCAGGTGGTTAATTTTCTGCCCTATGGCGACAAAGGTATGACGAAGCGGGGCGCGCAATTTCAAGGGTCTGGAGCATGAACTTTTGGTAACCGCGGGGCGCCGATCGCCCGGAATTCGGGCAGTCGGCTAACGCTGGAAGCGAACTTTCGCACTTCGTTGCATCCTTGATTCCGGTGACGTCGCAAGGCGCAGGTTAGGCCGATATGATTGACGCAAGCTGACCGGGCGCGTTCGCAGTTGCGCGAAGACGGCCGTTCATGTCCCCCCTCTTCGCTCCAATGCAAATGGCCCGCCGCACACGGGTGCGACGGGCCAAGCTTTCCTCCCCAGGAAAACTCTTGAGCTGCCTCAGCGGCGGATCGCGCTGCCGAGACGGTGATAGAGGTTGGAGTACTTGGACGAGATCGGATCGTCCTCGTGTGCCTTGAGATAGAAGACGACGGCTTCCTGAAGAAGCTTGAAATCCTCGTTCGAGAGCACCGCGCGAGCGCGGGTCGGTTCTGCGGTCATGGTGGTCATGCTATGTCCTTTCCTTGCTTGCTTATCGGGTTGCTGCCCCAAGTTGCCGGGGGACTGTCCCCCGGCTTCCTTCAAGTGTGGTGCGGCTCAGGCCGCGAACTGGTTCATCGTGTTGTGCGCGCCGCCGGCCTTCAGGGCGGCCTCGCCGGCGAAGTATTCCTTGTGGTCGTCGCCGAGGTCCGAGCCGGCCATGTTCTGGTGTTTCACGCAGGCGATGCCCTGGCGGATCTCCTCGCGCTGCACGCCCTTTACGTAGCCGAGCATCCCGGCGTCACCGAAGTATTCCTTGGCCAGATTGTCGGTCGACAGCGCGGCGGTGTGGTACGTCGGCAGGGTGATGAGGTGGTGGAAGATGCCCGCCTCGCGTGCCGCGTCCTTCTGGAAGGTGCGGATGCGCTCGTCGGCCTCTGCCGCCAGCTCGGTGGCGTCGTAGTCGATGCTCATCAGGCGCGCCCGGTCGAAGGCCGAGACGTCCTTGCCCGCCGCCTGCCAGGCATCGAAGACCTGCTGGCGGAAGTTGAGCGTCCAGTTGAAGCTGGGCGAGTTGTTGTAGACCAGCTTGGCGTTCGGGATCACCTCGCGGATGCGGCTGACCATCCCGCCGATCTGGCCGATGTGCGGCTTCTCGGTCTCGATCCACAGCAGGTCCGCGCCGTTCTGCAGGGCGTGGATACTGTCGAGCACGCAGCGGTCCTCGCCGGTTCCCGAACGGAACTGGTAGAGGTTGCTGGGCAGGCGCTTGGGACGAAGCAGCTTGCCGTCGCGGCTGATGAGAACGTCGCCGTGGCCCACCGTCTCGACTTCCTCGCAATCGAGGAAGGCGTTGTACTGGTCGCCGATGTCGCCCGCTTCACGGGTGAAGGCGATCTGCTTGGTGAGGCCGGCGCCGAGCGAGTCGGTGCGCGCCACGATCAGACCCTCGTCGACGCCCAGTTCCATGAAGGCGTAGCGGACCGCCCGGATCTTCGCGATGAAGTCCTCGTGCGGCACGGTGACCTTGCCGTCCTGGTGGCCGCACTGCTTTTCGTCCGAAACCTGGTTCTCGATCTGGATGCAGCAGGCGCCCGCCTCGATGAACTTCTTGGCGAGGAGGTAAGTCGCCTCCGCATTGCCGAAGCCCGCGTCGATGTCGGCGACGATCGGCACCACATGCGTCTCGTAGGCGTCGATGGCGTGCTCGATGCGCTTGGCCTCGACCTCGTCACCGCCCTCGCGGGCCTTGTCGAGATCGCGGAACAGGCCGCCCAGTTCGCGTGCGTCAGCCTGACGCAGGAAAGTGTACAGTTCCTCGATCAGCGCCGGAACGCTGGTCTTTTCGTGCATCGACTGGTCGGGCAGGGGGCCGAACTCACTGCGAAGCGCCGCGACCATCCAGCCCGAGAGGTACAGGTAGCGCCCCTTGGTGGTGCCGAAGTGCTTCTTGATGGAGATCATCTTCTGCTGGCCGATGAAGCCATGCCAGCAGCCCAGCGACTGCGTGTAGTTGGCGGGGTCGAGATCGTAGGCCGCCATGTCCTCGCGCATGATGCGCGCGGTGTAGCGGGCGATGTCGAGGCCGGTCTGGAAGCGGTTCTGCAGGCGCATGCGGGCGACCGATTCGGCCTCGATCCCGTTCCAGTGGGGCTCGGTGCCGATCGTATTACCGGCTTCGATGATCTTGCTCTGGTAGGTCACGCTTCAGTTCCTCTTCGCGGATGCGATTGCTTTCGATGGAGCCGAGGTAGTCGCGGTGACGGCGCGGCGGAATGCCTTGCGAGGTGCTGTTGTCAAACTTTACAGATGTTCCTTGTAAAGTTGTGTGGTAGTTACAAAACGGTTGTAAAGGCCACCCGTCATCCCAGCGAAGGCTGGGACCGCTGGCCTGTTACGACCAACTATCGTCCGGGCGCTCTTCCGAGGGTTGGGCTTTGCGCGGCCAGCGGTCCCAGCCTTCGCTGGGATGACGGGCGCGTGTTGGATAGGGAGTGCAATGGCAGAGAATCGTCCCCTGTACCTCGGCCCGCGCCTGCGCCGTCTGCGCCGTGAACTCGGCCTGACGCAGCTGGCGATGGCCGATGATCTGGAAATCTCGCCCAGCTACGTCGCCCTGCTGGAGCGCAACCAGCGGCCGGTCACCGCCGACATGCTGCTGCGCCTCGCGAAGACCTACCGCCTCGACATCGCCGACATCGCCGGTGACGACGGGGAGGGCTACGCGCGCCGCCTGACCGACGTGCTGCGCGACCCGATCTTCGCCGATATCGACCTGCCCAAGCTGGAGGTCGCCGACCTCGCCACCAGCTTTCCGGGTGTCTCCGAAGCGCTCTTGCGGCTCCATCAGGCCTATACCCGCGAGGCGCAGGCGCTGGCCGAGCAGCGCGCCGCCGGGCCGATGGCGGACGAGAACGAACCCGTGCGCGAAGCGCAGCGCTTCCTCGCCGCCAACCGCAATTACTTCCATGCGCTCGACACCCGCGCCGAGGAACTGGCGGGCGAGATCGAAAAAGCGGGCGGGGCGACCGAGTGGCTCGCCGCCAAGGCCGTGCGCGTGCGATTCCTGCCGCCTGACGTGCTCATGGATTCGCTGCGCCGCTTCGACCGGCACAACCAGCAATTGCTGATCGCCGACACGCTCGACCATGCCAGCCGCGCGTTCCAGATCGCCACGCACATCGCCCACACCGCGCTGCGATCCGAGATCAAGCAGACGATCCGGGCCGACAGCTTCTCCAGCCGCACCACCGCGACGCTGCTGCTGCGCGCGCTGGCGGGCTATGCGGCGGCGGCAATCGTCATGCCTTATGGCCGCTTCGCCCGCGCGGCGGACCAGCGGCGCTATGACATCGATGCCCTGTGCGCGCTGTTCGGCGCCAGTTTCGAGCAGGTGGCGCATCGCCTCACCACCCTGCAGCGGCCGGGGGAGGAGCGCGTCGGCTTCTTCTTCATCCGCGTGGACGAGGCGGGCAATGTCTCCAAGCGGCTCGACGGCGCGGGCTTCCCCTTCGCCGCGCATGGCGGCGGGTGTCCCTTGTGGAGCGTGCATCAGGTGTTTCGCCGTCCGGGCGAAATCGTGCCGCAATGGCTCGAACTGCCGGGCGGGGAGCGCTTCTTCTCGATCGCGCGCACGGTGACTGGCGGGGCGGCAGGTTACGGCGGTGCGCGGGTCGTGCGCGCGGTGGCGCTCGCCTGCGCGGCGGAGCAGGCGGGGCGGCTGGTCTATGCAGGCGGTACGGACCCGACGAGCGCGCCGACGACGCCGATCGGCGTCACCTGCCGTCTGTGTCAGCGTGCGGAATGCACCGCCCGCTCGGTCCCGCCGATCGGGCGCGACGTGCTGGCGGACGACTACCGCCGTGCCGCGCAGCCCTATACGTTCGCGGAGAGTTGAAACCCTTTCCCGTCATCCCAGCGAAAGCTGGGACCGCTGGCCTGTTACGGCCAACTATCGTTCAAACGCCCTGCCGAGGGTTGGGTTTTACACGGCCAGCGGTCCCAGCCTTCGCTGGGATGACGGGGTAAGGTTACCGCAGCAACACCGGTAGTCCCGACACGCCCTGCTGCTCCAGCCCGCCGGTCATGAACGGCGCGGGCGCTTCGGGATCGAGCCGCAGGTTCGGGAAGTGATCGAGCAGCGCGTTGATGCCGCGATTGATCTCCACCCGCGCCACGTTCATGCCGAGGCATCGGTGCGTACCGAACCCGAAGGCAAGGTTGGTCTTCTTCGGCCGGAACAGGTCGTATTCGTCCGGGCGGTCCCAGCGCGCGGGGTCGCGGTTGGCCGGGCCGAGGCCGAGTTCCAGCACCGCACCCTTGTGGATCGCGTGGCCGTAGAGTTCGGTGTCCTCCATCACCATGCGGTAGAAGTAAGGCGCCGTCGGATACCAGCGCAGGCTTTCCTCCACCGCATCGTCCACCAGCGAGCGGTCGGCGCGCACCGCTGCCAGTTGCTCGGGATGGGTGAGCAGGGCGTAGAGCGCGATGCCCATCTGCCGCCACGAGGTGCCGCCGCCCGCGACCATCACCAGCTTGACGTGCGCCATGATCTCGCGGTCGGTGAGGGCACGCGGTTCCTCGCCCGGCATCTGCAGTTGCATCGTGATGAGGAAGCTGACGAGATCGTCCTTCGGCTCCTGACGGCGGCGCGCGATCAGGCCCAGCACGGTGCTCTCGACGATCTTCGCGTTGGCCTGCCGCTGCTCCATCGTCACCGTCCGGCTCGAACTGGTGGAGTTGAGGTAGGCGTGACGGAAACGCAGCGCCTCGTCGCCGTCGAGGCCGATGGCGGTGGTGATCGTGTAGACCGGGATGCGCGCGCAGTAGTCGAGGTTGAGGTCGGCGCGATCTGCCCGGCTCATGCGGGCGATCAGGCGTTCGATGATGGTGTCGATGGTATGCTCGCGCCACCAGCCCATCGCCTCGGGCATGTTGAAGCGCGGCTGGATGGTGCGGCGATAGGCGCGGTGGACCGGCGGGTCCATTTCGAGAATGCCCATAGTCTTCTCGCCGGCCGGGTTGTCGTGGCCCTGCACCGAGTTGGAGAACACCGCGGCATTGCGCAGCGCGGCTTCCACCGCCTCGAACGACAGCACCGTCCAGTGCGGACGTCCGGCCGCGCGCGCATGGCGCTCGTGCAGCGGCAGGCCGAGCAGTTCGCGCAGGCGTCCTTTCAGCACCGGGCCTTCATCGCGCAACGCGTGGATGCGCGGCATTATCTCGGCCACTTCCACGAGGTTGCCGATCGCCTCAGCCTCGCGGCGCACGTCGTAGAGTTCCTCGTAGAGCGGGTCGTCGGCGGTAAGAACGTCGTCGTTCTCGGGCGCGGTGGGGGTGTCCAGCATCAGGCGATCCCCAGCAGCTTGCAGGCGTTGTCGTGGATGATCGCGCGCACGTCCGCCTCGGGCACGCCTTCGAAGTCGCGCAGGATGACCTCGCGCGATTTGGGGAAGGTCGTCTCCGAGTGCGGATAGTCCGAGGACCACATGATGTTCCGCGCGCCCGGCAAGTCGCGGTTCAGGATGCCGGTGCGATCCTGGATGAACGAGCCGTAGACGTTGCGGTCCATGTAGTAACTGGGCGGATGCTTGAGCTGGCTCTCGGTCCAGAAGCGCTGCCGTTCCCAGGTGCGGGTGATGTATTCGGTGTACCACGCGAACCAGCCCACGCCGCTCTCCATGCTGCCGATGCGCAAGTCCGGGAAGCGGTCGAAGATGCAGTTGAAGATGAAGATGCCGATCGGTTCGGCCATCGCCATCTTGCTCATCGGCATGTCGGGCAGGAAGAACTCCTTCTGCCCGAAGCGCGGCACCCGCGCGCCGAGGTGGAAGGTGATGACGAGGCCGTGGTCGCACACCGTCTTCCACAGCGTGTCGAACGCCGGGTCGGAATATTGCAGCGCGCCCTTGCTGTCGCCGGTCAGCGCCGAGACCTGGCCATCCTTCATCGCGGCGATGCCGGACGAGGTCTTCCAGGCGTCGGGGTTCTGCGGGAAGGCGGGCAGGTTGATGGCGCGAAAGCCCTTCTTCGCGAGCCGGGTGACATGCGCGCAAGTCTCGTCGATGTCGCGCATCGGCACGTAGCCGACGGGATAGAGCCGGTCAGGCGCCACCGAGGCGAAGTCCATCACCCAGTTCTGGTACGCCTCGTAGCTGGCGACGTAGAGTTCGTTGTCGAACGAACCCAGCGGCCCGCCGCCGAACAGCAGCGCGGCATCCATGCCGTCGGCGTCCATGTCGGCGAGGCGGGTGGCGGGCTCCCAGACCGTGCGCTGGTCGGCGAGGCGGCCCTTCATCTTGAAGTTCTTGCCCTCTCGCCCGGCCTGGTTGTTGATCATCATGAAGGGGCGGCGGTTGCCCTCGAAGCAGATGTAGTCCCCGTCCTCGGCGTGGTCGATGAAGGGCGCGCGGTCCTTGAGGTGGGCGGGGAGGTAGTCCTTCCACATGTCGTGCGGCGGATCGATGTGCGCGTCGGCGTCGAAGATCGGGCCGTACTGCCAATCGGTGGCCGCATTCGTGCGGATCGCGGGATCTGCTTCGCTCATGTCCGGTTCCTCTCGTCCCGTCCTATTATTCTAAATTGCGAATTGATTATCGCATTAGTGAATGATTCGGTCAAGGTGTGGTGGCGGTAGCGTCGTCCCGGACTTGATCCGGGACCGCTGGGTACTTTTGAGGTGAGAGCTTGCGATGGGCCACTGCGACGCTGCGGCTTGACGCGAGTTAGGCGTCGCCTCGCCAGCGGTCCCGGATCAAGTCCGGGACGACGTGCCAGTTCAATCCCGCCGCAGGATCATCGCGCCGTAGCCATAGCCGCCGTTGGAGACGATGCAGGTCCGCGCGTCCCGCACCTGCCGCCCGCCGCCGCGGCCCCAGAGCTGGACGGTCGCCTCATGGATGTGCCCATAGCCGTGGAACCTCCCGGCGGAGAGCTGGCCGCCGCCGGTGTTGAGCGGCAGTTCGCCGTCCAGTGCGATCCGCTGCCCGCCCTCGGTAAAGCGGCAGGCCTCTCCCTTCGGCACGAGGCCGAGCGCCTCCAGCCACATCCACACGTGGATCGAGAACCCGTCGTAGATCTGCGCGCAGTCCATATCGGCGGGCGTGAGGTCGGTGCGCTCCCACAGCATCGCTCCGGCGCGGTGGGCGGCGGGTAGTTCGGTGAAGTCGCCCTCGTGGCGGCCAACCCACAGCCCGCCCACGGCCATGCCCATTGCCTCGATATGGAGCGGCGGATTGCGCAAGTCCTTCGCCGCATCCCGGTGCGACAGGACGATCGCGGTCGAGCCGTCGATATGGCTGTCGCAGTCGAACAGCCTCAGCGGCGAGGAGATCACCCGCGCCGCAAGATAATCGTCGAGGGTGAGCGGCTTGCGGTAGATCGCATTGGGATTGTGCGCAGCGTTGGCGCGGTTGTTGACGGCGATGGCGCCCAGTTGCGCCTCGTCGGCGCCGTACTTGTCGAAATAGGCCTGCGCATAGAGCGCGAAAGTGTTGATCGGCGAAAGCGCGTTGTAGGGCACCGTCCAGGCGTTGTTGCCGTCCACCCGGTCACGCGCGCCGGACATCAGCGTGGATGCGCGCGACACCAGCCGTGCCTGCGCCTGCGCCACGCTGCGAAACACCACGACATGACGGGCGAGGCCGCAGGCGATCGCGGTCACCGCGTTGAAGATCGGCGCCATGTGGCTGAACCCCTCGGCGGAGGCGAGAATCCAGCGTGGCTCGATGCCGAGCACGGCGGCCGCTTCGGAGGGGCTGACGGGCGCGATCCCCCCGCCTTCGCTGCTCTTGCCGGGATATGTGGCGATCCCGTCGATGTCCGAGGGAGAGAGCCCCGCGTCGGCAATGGCGGCGAGGCAGGCGTCGGCGGTCAGTTGCAGCGCGGCGCGGGGGGAGGGACGGCCGACCTCGGACTGCGCGGCGCCGGTGATGCACACCTGCTTTTCGGGGAGGAGGGTCATTCCCTGTCCTCCCGGAACATTGGCAGCCAGACATCGTCGTGGTGCTCGAACTCGACCGTCAGCGGCATGCCGATGCGCACCTCTTTCCCAAGGACATTGGTGAAGACGTAAAGCTGTGCCTGCTCCGCCAGCTCGACGACGCCGAACACGAAGGGCACGTCCAGCCCCGGCACCCACGCCTCATGGTTCACCGTGTAGCTGGCGAGGCGGCCCTTGCCGGAAACCGGCGCGGGGGCGACGGCCTCGCTGCCGCAACCCGAGCAGCGCGGGAAGGGCGGGTGCTGGTAGGTTCCGCATTGTCCGCAGCGCTGGATGCGCAAGCGCCCGTCCGCTCCGCAAGTCCAGTAGAAGGCGGTTTCCGGCTCCAGCTTCGGCAGCTTGCGCATCAGAACACCACACCCTGCACCTTGAGGTCGATGATCTCGTCCTCGGAGTAGCCCAGGCTCTCCAGCACCGCGTCGCTGTGCGCCCCGAGGTCGGGCGAGCGGGTGGAGGACAGCGGCGTGCCGTCGAACACCATCGGCAGGCCGATCATCGGGATCTGCGTGCCGTCGCCGTAGTCCACGCGCTTGAGGTAGCCGTTGACCTGCGCCTGCGGATCGTCCTTCATTTCGCCGACGTCCTGCACGACGTCCCACTGGCCCGACTGGCGCGAGAGGATCACCTTCCATTCGGCGAGCGTCTTGCCGGCGAACAGCGCCTTCACTTCGGCATAGCAGGCATCGATGTTCGCCTTGCGTGCGGCGGCGTCGGCGAAGCGCGGGTCGGCGGCGAGGTCGGGCCGTCCGGCGGCTTCGCAGAAGGGCGCCCAGTACTTGTCGGCCTGCAGCATGCAGAGCGCGAGGAAACGCCCGTCGGCCGTGCGGTAGTTGCTGACGAGCACGTTGTTGGGCTTGTCGGCGGGCGGCTTGGGGAACTTCTGCACCCCGTCCGCCGTCGCCTGGCAGACGTAGCGCTGCATCGACCACAGGGCGGTGCCCAGCAGCGAGACGTCCACAGCCGAAGCCTCGCCGGTCAGCGCCCGCTTGGCGATGGCGGCGCAGATCGCGCCCGACAGCATCGCGCCCGATATCGTATCGCCGAATGCCGGTCCCGGCGGACCTACCGGATGCGGCGCCTCGGGCTCGGTCAGCGAGGACGAGATGCCCCCGCGCGCCCAGAAGGTGATGGCATCGTAGCCGCCTTTCTCATGGTCGGGGCCATTGGGGCCGAGCGCGCTGCCGCTGGCGTATATAAGGCCAGGATACTCCGCCCGGATCGTCTCCTCGTCGATCCGCATCGTCCGCCGCGCCGGGGGCAGCAGATTGGTGAGGAACACGTCGGCGTCCTCCAGCAACCGGTCCAGCACCGCGCGCCCGGCCGCCTGCTTGAGATCGAGCGTCACCGAGCGCTTGCCCCGGTTGTAGCTCTCCCACGAATAGTCGATTTTCCCGCCGCCAAGACCGCCGATCGAAAGCCCCCGCAGCGGATCGCCGGTCGGCGGCTCGATCTTGATCACGTCGGCGCCAAGGTCCGCCAGCATCCCGCCGCAAGCCGGCACGAAGGCCCACATCGCGACTTCCACGACCTTGATGCCTTCCAGCGGCTTGCCCATCGGCCTCTCCCGTTCTGTTACCATCGCTTGACCGATGAAATTCTATATTGCGAAGGATGGACCGAAATGGCGAATTAGGTCAAGCCGAAGGAATAGATATCGGGAAAGGGAAAAGGCATGTCTCAAGTCCTCGAAAGGCCGCGCCCGGCGCAGCCGCAAGTCACGGTTCCGGCGACGCTGGAACAGGCGCTCGATCCGCAGTGGCTGGCGGGAGCGCTGGGCAAAATCGCGGCCGGGCGCGCCATCGCGCAGGTCGAACAGGTCGAAGTGATCCGCACCGTCGCCACCAAAGTGCGCTTCGCCGTCACCTTCGAAGACGGCGAGCGGCTGGGGTTCTGTCTCAAGGGCCTGCTCGACGTGGACGCGATGACCGCGCGCGGCGGGCCGACCTGCGTGCTCGAGTCGGACTTCTACAACAAGGTCGCGCCCGTGATCGCCGTGCGTGTGCCCGATTGCGTCGCCACCGTGATCGACCGCGAGGCGCAGCAGGCCGTGACGATCATGCGCGACCTCATCGTCGATGGCGCGCGGTTCTGCTCGGCGCTCGATCCCTTCACGGCGGACGACGCGCTGGAGAGCCTGAAGCAACTCGCCCTGCTCCATGCGCGCAGCGATTTCCTCGATGGCGCCGACTGGATTCGCCCGCGCGCGGCGGACCTAGCGAAGATGAGCTACGTCACGCCCGAGGCCTTGCAAGACCTGCTCGACGGACCGCGCGGCGACAACCTATCGCCCCGCGTGCGCAGCGCCGCCAATCTTGCGGCGGCGATCAGGGAACTCGCCGCGCGCGACGGCGGGCGGCCGCAGTTCATGATCCATGGCGACGCCCATGCGGGCAACGTCTTCCGTACGCCCGAGGGCATGGGCGTGATCGACTGGCAACTGCTCCAGCGCGGGGGCTGGGCGCTCGACGTGGCCTATCACCTGAACGCGGTGCTGCCGACCGAAGTGGCCGAGGTCGAGGAGCGCCGCCTGCTGGGCGAGTACCTCTCGATGATGCGCGGGCACGGAATGGACATGCCGTCCGAAGCGGACGCCTGGATGCAGTACCGTGAAGGCGTGACCTACGGCTATTACCTATGGTCGATCACCCGCCGCGTCGATCCACCGATCATTGTCCAATTCGTCGATCGGCTCGGCAAGGCGGTGATGCGGCACGACAGCTTCGGATTGCTGGGCGCCGCCTAGCTTCCCATGAAAAGGGCCACGCCGGCGACGGCGTGGCCCAAGGTCCGGCCGCGAAGGGCCGTAACGAAACCCCGCGCACTCGGTAGCGCGGGGTTCGTGTCGTGCAAGATCAGCGCCCGAAGGCGTACTTGAGGCGCACCCCGTACATGCGCGGCGGGCCGTACATGAAGTCGCCGATACCCGAAGAATCGTAGCCGCCGCCCGACGTGGTGCGATAGTGCTTGTTGGTGACGTTCTGCGCGAAGACGACCACGTCGAAGCCCGAGCCGCCCACGTCGGTGATGCCGGCATTGAGGTTCAGCAGGCTGTAGCCGGGGATCTGCAGGTTCCCATCGACGAACTGTCTGGCCGTATACGTGAAGACCACCCCGAAGTTCAGCTCACCGATGTTGTCGCCCAGCGGAACCGAGTAATCGCCCGAGAGCGTCAGCTTGTGCTTGGGCGAGTAGGTCAGCGGACCTCCGATCCGCCCGCGCGGGATGATCTGCAGGAAGGGGCTGTCCGCCGAGAGCGTGGGCGTGACGAGGTCCTTGAGCTTGGTGTCGAGGTAGGCATATCCCGCCGAGAGCCGCAGCCCCTGGAACGGGGTCACGCCTGCATCCACCTCGACGCCTCTGATGACGGATTTACCCGCGTTGATGATCGCCGAGCCGCCGACCAATCCGCTTTCGGGCTTGGGAATGAGCGCGCCGAATACCTGCTGGTTCGAGAAATCGTTCCAGAACCCGGCGACGTTGAGATAGCCGGGCAGGGCTCCGCGGAATGTCAGCTTGGCGCCGACCTCGTAGGCATCGACTTTCTCGGGAAGGGCGGTCTCCAGCCCCGGATTGGTGAAGTTCACCGTACCCTGGCGATAGCCGCGCGCGTACTTGGCATAGATCAGGGTATCGGGCGTCGGCTTGAAGTCGAGGTCGATCAGCCACGTCGGCTTGTTCGACTTGACGGTGATCCGCGTGCCGCATGCCGTCAGGTCGCCGCCGTTGGCGATCAGATTGACGGTCGCATGGTTCAGGTTGTCGTTGCACACCCAGTTCGAAAGCACGTAGCCGACACCGGGCACGCTGGCGAACACGCGGCGATTGCTTTCGGAATAGCCCGCGATCTTGTCGAACGTCCAGCGCCCGCCAAGGGTCAGTGCCAGCTGGTCCGTGAAGCGATAGGTGCCTTGCGCGAAGACACCGTGGTTGTCGAACGCCAGTTGCGTGCGCGATTCCGAGATGATGGTGCCCGGGATCGGGGCGCTGTCGGACAGTGGCAGGCCGCCCGAGCAGTTCAGGACCCCCGGATCAACGCAGTTGCCGTAGATTCCGGTACGTTGCTGGTTGTAGCCGAGCGGCCGGCTGAATTCGAGATAGCCGCCGACCACGAAGTTGAACTTGCCGTCGGCCGAGCGCCCCTGGATCTGCAGTTCCTCGGTGGTGGTGGATTCTGCGGCCGCATCGTGGCCGGGCTGGGTGCCGAGCTGGATGTAGTCGAACGGCTGGCCGATCTGCGGGCCTCTGCGCGCCGCGTAATAACGGGTGATCGCCGTGTCCGGCACCGTGAAGTTGTCGCTGTAGAGCTGGAACTGGCTCTGCTCGCGGTATTCGCCGTAACTGACGATGTTCTTGATCGTGATCGTGTCGCTGGCTTGCCAGGTCGTCGTGTTGATCGCCTGCCAGGTGCGCAGGAACATGCGCGGGTCGGGATCGCTCACATCGACGTCGAGAGGGCCGTCGCCGCGCGCGGTCTGACGGGCGATCTGGTCGCAGGCGGCCAGCGAGGTGTAGTAGCGGCTGATGCTGTACTTGCTGCCGTTCGGGTTGATGGGTGAGATCGTCGCCGGGTTGATCTGACGCGGATCGCCGGGGTTGGAATCGCAGAACTCGTAGTGCGAAGCATAGCCGTTGGTGTCCGAACGGCTGTAGTGGAAGATCGTGTAGTTCTCGAGGTTCGGGGTCAGGTCCGCAACGACGCTGAGACGGCCGTAGAAGTAATTGACGTCGTTGAAGTCCTTCGGGCCGACGCCAGAATGGTTTTTCATATAGCCGTCGCGCTCGTTGCGGTCGATCGCGACGCGGACCTTGAAGGTATCGGCCAGCGGTGCGTTGAACATCGCCTGGACGCGCTTCTGGTCGTAGTTGCCGTAAGTCCCCTCGATCGAGGCTTCGAGCAGGTCGGTGGGCTTGGCCGGCACCAGCAGCACGGCGCCGCCGGTGGTGTTGCGGCCCTGCAGGGTGCCTTGCGGGCCTTTCAGCACCTGCACGTTCTGGAGGTCGGTGAAAGCGCCCGCGCCGACGGTGTTGCCGCCTGCCGTGCCACCCTGCGCGCGCACGCCCACGACGTCGGCGAAGTATACGCCCACGGTCGGCGCGGTCGAGGCGTCCTGGTTGAAGCCGC
Organism: Novosphingobium sp. HR1a; assembly: GCF_015594425.1. Taxonomy (NCBI): domain Bacteria; kingdom Pseudomonadati; phylum Pseudomonadota; class Alphaproteobacteria; order Sphingomonadales; family Sphingomonadaceae; genus Novosphingobium; species Novosphingobium sp. HR1a. The sequence goes on along the minus strand of NZ_JABXWS010000046.1, from coordinate 29,404 downwards.
GGATGGAGAACGTCGATTTCTCAGGCCCGTAACGCGTGTTGACCGAGAGCGAAGGGGTGAAGACCGCAAGGTCGGAGGCGACCGCGATGTTGCGCTTCTGGATCTGGTCGCCGCTGAACACGGTGATCGAGATCGGCACGTCCTGCAGGCGTTCTTCGGTACGACGGGCGGTGACGATGATCTCGTCCGGGTTGATGCCCTGCGCCATTAGCGGCGTCGCCGTCAGCCCCGCAAAGGCGATTGCCGGGACCGCGACGCTGCTGGTGAGCCGGCTCCTGAAATTCCTTGCACTCATGATTTCTCCTCTCCTCCGGAAACATTGTTCTCGTTATCGGCAGACGGTTCTGCGGGACGGCCGGCTCTTGCCGGTCCGCGCGGGAGTTTGGGGATAATCGAAATGGGGAAGCGTCCGGATCCGGCATGGCCGGCCAGCGATCGACGCCCCCGTCAGCGCCTGTTCTCTCTCCCTGGTGCCGATGCCCGGCAGACCTTCTTGCTTGAGGGAAACACTACGAATCCCTCGTCTGTTTGCAAGGATAACTGTGAGACATTCAGTTCACAAATGGGAATTATACATCGAAAATACGAATTAATCCGAGAGCGTGGCGCAATTGTAACACCTGTTCAGCAAATCATGCCGAAAGGATCACTTCGAGCAGGGCGAGAGTGCCGCTCCAGGCAATTCGATGTGCCGCCGCGTCATATTCTATCCCCTCGGCGATACCGTCGTGATCGGGGTCGGTGAAGGCGTGGCGGGCGCGTGCGAACTCGGTCGCGGAGTAGTTCGCACCGGCCAGATCGAGTTCTGCGCGCACCGCATCGAAGTCGGCGCGCGGCACGTAAGGGTCGCGGCCGCCGGTCCAGATGGCTATGTGCGGCCTGACGGTGCCGGGCGCAGCCGGTGCATGCGTGGCGAGGAGGCCATGAAAGCTCGAAACCGCCCGGACCGGTGCGCCGCTGCGGGCGAGTTCGAGGACGCACTTGCCGCCGAAGCAATAGCCCACCGCTGCGACCCGCTCGGGATCGACGCCGGGCAGGGCGCACACTGCCTCGAACCATGTGACGACGCGCGCGCGCAGGGCTTCTGGCCGTTCCATGAGATCGGCGAAGTGTCGGCCTGCCGCCTGCGGCGTCGAGATGTCGGCGCCGCGCGCGTACATGCTGGCAGCGACCGCGACGTAGCCGGCCTTGGCAACCGCCTGCACCGCCGCTTCGAAGCTGGGGCCAGGGCCAGTGGCTCCCGGGATCATCAGCACCGCCGCATGGGGGCCGTCGCTTTGCGGCCGGGCCACGAAACCTTCCAGTGCGATCCCTTCGTGGTTGCAGGCAACCGGTTCGAATCTGTCGTCCATCGCCATGGCTGCTCCTCATTATCGCATATGTGAATGATGTGTCGCAGAAAGGAATGATTGGTGGCCCGGGCCTTGTCAAAGCCGGACTTTGTCAAAGGTTGCGCCGGCTTGCACGCCCGTGCGATCACCGGCCGATGATGCGCAGCGGATATCGGCAGGAGCACAAACCGCGCTGGAAGATCGCGGCGGTCGTGCTGCTGATCCACGTCGTCGTGATTGCCGGGCTGGTGCGGGCGTTCACTCCGGACCTCGCCGCGCAAGTGGCGCGATCGGTGACGCGGGCCTTCACGATTGCGGCCGAACCTCCGTCGCCGCCCGCGCCTGTCCCCTCTTCCGCACCGAGCAGCGCAGCCCCGCGCGAAGAGGGCGCAGCCGCCGCTGCGGGTCGCAAGGCGGACCCGCGCCCGGTCCCGGCGCCCAGGACGCCCGTGGTCGTCCGCCCCGCGCAAGCTCCTCCGGTGGCGGGCAAAGGCGCGGAAAACGCTGCCGGAGCCACTGCGCAGGGCGAGGGCACGGGGGCGTCGGGCTTCGGTTCGGGCACCGGCGCGGGCGCAGGCGGGGATGGCACCGGCGGCGGCGCATCGCCGACGGTGAAGGTGGCGGGAGACATCAATTCGGCGAAGGACTACCCCCGCGCCACCCGGGACTTGCGGGTCGGGGCATCGGTGACCATCGACCTCAGGGTAGGAACCGATGGCCGCGTCGCCGCCTGCCGAATCGTGCAGCCCAGCCCGGACCCGGAGGCGGATCGCATCACCTGCGACCTCGCGATGCGCCGTTTTCGCTTTCGCCCGGCAAAAGATACTGGCGGAAAAACAGTAGAAGCGATTTATCGCTGGCGTCAGCGCTGGTTTTATTGACGTAGTATACAAGCGCGACGTTGCATTGCAGCATTGGGCGGCTATGACCATCGAACTGGTATCCGTCACCGGACGAGCGAAACTTTACCCTATGTCGATCCTTGTTCCCGTCATTCTCTGCGGTGGCAGCGGCACGCGCCTGTGGCCGCGCAGCCGGGCTGCCATGCCCAAGCCGTTCCTGCCGCTGGTCGGTGACAGCACCCTGTTCGAAGCGGCGCTGGCCCGTTGTCCCGGCTCGGGAGGCTTCGCGGCCCCGGTCGTGGTGACCGGCCACAAGCACCTCGCCCACGTCGAGGCGCAATTGGGCGCGGTCGAGGGGGCGCAGGTGATCGTCGAGCCTTCGGCGCGCAACACCGCCGCCGCCATCGCGCTCGCTGCCTGCCGCCTGCCCGAGGACGCGGTGATGCTCGTGTGTCCGAGCGATCACCACATCGGCAATACCGAGGCTTTCGCGGTCGCCGCAGCCGCTGCGGCGGGGTTGGCGCAGCAGGGCTGGCTGGTGTCCTTCGGCATCGAGGCGACGGCGCCCGAAACCGGCTTCGGCTACCTCAAGCGCGGCGAGGCAATTCCCGAGCACGGCGGTTTCCGCACTGCGCAGTTCGTCGAGAAGCCGGACCTTGAACGCGCCAAGGCATTCCTTGCCGAAGGGATCTACGCCTGGAACGGCGGCATCTTCGCGTTCCGGGTGAAGGACTTCCTTGCCGAACTGACCGCGCACCGGCCCGACGTGGCCGCAAGCGTGGCCGAGGCGGTGGCGAAGGGCGCCGAGGACGGCCAGCGCTTCCACCCGGACGCGGCGACCTTTGCCGAAGTGCCCAGCGTCTCTGTCGACTACGCGGTGATGGAGAACACCACCCGCGCGGCGATGGTGCCCGCCGACATGGACTGGTCCGACATCGGCAACTGGCAGGCGCTGCACGAGGCGCTGGAAAGCGATGAGCACGGCAATGCGGTGCGCGGTTCGGGCACGGTCGAGATGGTCGATTGCCGGGGTGTGCTGGTCGACAGCGACGGTCCGCGAGTCTCTGTGATCGGGCTGGAGGACGTGATTGTCGTCGTCGATGGCGATGACATCATGATCACTACGGTTGCCGGCGTGCAGAAGGTGGGCAATCTTTCGGGCGCTAGGAATCAGTGAGTATTCGTCGATGACCAACGCCCGCGCTTCCTCCTCGCTGCCGATCCGACAGGTCGAGAAGCCCTGGGGCCTGGACGTCCTGCCTGCGCCGTTCGAGGCGCCCGAGGGCCAGCGCATCGGCGAAATCTGGTTTGAGCCGCCCGCCGCTCTGCCCGAGCTTCTGGTCAAGTACATCTTCGCCAGCGAGGCGCTGTCGGTGCAGGTCCACCCCTCCGATGCGCAGACGCTGGCCAAGGGCATCGGGCGGCAGGGCAAGGAGGAATGCTGGCTGATCGTCGCTGCCGAGCCGGGCGGCAAGCTGGGCATCGGCTTCGACCGGGAGATCGGCGAGGACGCGATGCGCGCCGCCGCGCTCGACGGGTCGATCGAACACCTGATGACCTGGCACGAGGTCGTGCCGGGCGACTTCTTCTACATCCCGGCCAATACCGTCCATGCCATCGGCGCAGGCGTTAGCCTGATCGAGGTGCAGCAGAACAGCGACATTACCTATCGCCTCTACGACTACGGCCGCCCGCGCGAGCTGCATCTGGAGGACGGGATGGCGGTATCGCACGGCGAGCCCTATTCGCGCGAGAAATGGTTCAAGCACGTGCCGCTGGACGGCTCGCAGGTGCTGGTCGATGGCCCGCTCTTCGTGCTGGACCAGATCGCGGGCGTGCCGTCGCAGGAGATCGCGATGCGCTATCCCGATACACTGCTGGTGATCCCGCGCGAGGGCGCGGTCGAAGTCGCGGGCGAGTTCATCGCGCCCGGCAGCTGTGCGCTGGCGATGAGCGTCGCCGACGTACGATTTGCGGAAAACGGCGTTTGCCTGCTGACGAGGCCCTGTAAAATCGCGTCCTGACGGTGCATGAAGGGGGACATGATCGTCCAGACCATCCAGTTGGCACTGACGCCGGTTTTCGTGCTCGTGGCCATCGGCAATATCCTCAACATCCTCTCGACGCGGCTCGGGCGCGTGGTCGATCGCGCGCGGCTCCTGCAGGAGCGGCACGGCACCACGCAGGGCATGGAGCACGACATCGTCGTTAGCGAACTGCGGCTGGTGAACCGGCGCATGACGCTGATCACCCAGGCGGTGCGCTTCATGGTGCTCTCGGCGCTGGCGATCGGCGTGACGGTGGCGGTGCTGTTCCTGTCCGGCCTTGGCGGGATGGACTGGCATGCGGCGGCGGCGGTGACCTTCCTTGCGGCGATCGTGCTGCTGCTCGTCGCGCTCGTGCTGTTCCTGCGCGAAACGCAAGTGGCGGCCGACGCACTGCGCATCCCCAGCGACTATCTGGAACTTCATCGCCACATCTGAGAATCCGTTTGAAAATTCGTCGCAGGCGAATTTCGCGGCACCGGCCCACGCCCCCACCCGGCCTCCCATCAAGTATACTTCCGTGGGAGGCCGGGTGGAGGCGTGGGCCGGTGCCGCTAAGAAAATGCCCTCTTGGGCATTTTCCAAACAGACTCTGAAACGCTATCGCCGCCGCGATTGGAGTTCACGCGCTTTGCCCTAGTCTCTCCGGCGGGAGAGACAATCATGGGCGACGGCAGGGCACTACAGGAATGGAAGCGCGGCTGGCCGGTGGTCGTCGCGGCGATGGCGGGGTTCTCGTTCTTCTCGGTGCTGATCTCGGCGACCGGGCTGTTCATCGAGCCGCTGGAACGGGCTTTCGGATGGGACCGGGCGACGCTGTCGATGGGACCGGCGATCGCGACCGCAGTGACGGCGCTCCTGTCGCCTTTCTACGGTGCGCTGATCGACCGCTTCGGCTCGCGGCGGCTGGGACTGCCGGGGGTCGTCGTGACGATGGCGGGCACTTGCATGTTCGCCTTCGCCAGCGGATCGAAGCTGCAGTGGGTGGTGATGTGGATCGCCTTCGGGCTGATCCTGACCTCCATCAAGTCGACGATCTGGACGACGGCGGTAGCAGGCACGTTCGACAAGGGCAGGGGCCTTGCGCTCGGCCTTGCCGTGACCGGCCCGGCCATCGCGCAGACGCTGGTGCCGCCGCTCGGCAACTTCCTGATCGAGAGTTTCGGCTGGCGCGCCGCCTATGTGTGGTTCGGGCTCGGCTGGGGCGGGGTGACGCTGCTGGTATGCTGGCTGTTCCTGCGCGATGCCCACGATCGGCGGCCGAAAGCGGACGGGGCCGCGCGCGCCGTGCTGCCGGGCCTGCACAAGCGTGAGGCACTGCGAAGCCGGGCCTTGCTTCAGGTGGCGGTGTCGTCCTTCGTGGTGATGGCGATGACCATCGGGCTGGGCATCCACCTTTTTCCGATCCTCACCGAAGCGGGCGTAGCGCGCAGCGAGGCAGCTTGGTTGCTGTCGCTGGGCGGCATAGCGGGCATCGTCGGCAAGCTGGTGACCGGGGCGCTGCTCGACCGGTTCAGGCCGAACTGGACCGGCAGCCTGACGATGGGGGTGACGGCGGTGACGTTCGTGGTGCTGATCCGCTTCCTCGATTCGATGCCCGCGCTGATCGCGGCGCTCGTGATCAACGGCTATGCGGCGGGCTCCAAGACGCAGATCACTGCGTTCCTGACCGCCGGATATGCGGGGATGCGCAATTTCGGGATGATCTACGGCGTCATGTCGGCGCTGGTGGCGCTGGCTTCCGGGCTTGGCCCGTGGATCGCGGGGAAGGTCTACGATACCTCGGGCGGGTACGAGCCGTTCCTCTGGGCGGGTGCGGTTGGCTGCGTTGTGGGCGGGGCGCTGCTGCTGGCGCTGCCGCCGATGCCGAAATGGGATCAGGCAGACGCTGAGTCCTCCCCGGAACGCGGACAATAAAAAAGCGGGGCGCCTTTCGACGCCCCGCCTTCTGTTCCATTGTACCGGAACGATCAGGCCGCCAGCTTGAACGGCTCGATCTCGCCCGAAAGGTACAGCTTCTTGGCCTTTGCGCGGCTGAGCTTGCCCGAGCTGGTGCGCGGCAGGCTCTTGGGCGGCACCAGTTCGACCACGCAGTTCATGCCGGTGATCGAGCGCACCTTGTCACGGATCAGGTCGCGCAGTTCGACGCGCTTGACCGGATCGGAGACGCGGCAGTGGACGAGCACGGCGGGGGCTTCCTCGCCGTTGTCCGTCTCCACCGAGAACGCCGCGATGTCGCCGTGGTTGAAGCCGGGAAGCTGCTCCACGGCCCACTCGATGTCCTGCGGCCAGTGGTTCTTGCCGTTGATGATGATCATGTCCTTGGCGCGGCCGACGATGAACAGGTAACCGTCCGTCATGTAGCCCATGTCGCCGGTGTCCAGCCATCCGTCGACGAGGCACGCGGCGGTCGCCTCGGGGTCGCGGAAGTAGGAATGCATCACCGACGTGCCGCGGCACCAGACCTTGCCGATCTTGTGGTCGCCCAGCGTGTCGCCGTTTTCGCCGCGGATCACCACTTCCATGTCGCGCACGGCCTTGCCGCAGTTGACGATGGCGCGGTAGCGGGCCGGGCGGTTGAGATCGCGCGGGGCGCCCGAGAGGCGCTCCTCCTCGACGAGTTCGACGCGGATGCCTTCGCCCGGCGGCATGACGGTGACCGCCAGCGTGGCTTCGGCCAGGCCGTAGCTGGGCAGGAAGGCGGATGCCTTGAAGCCCGCATCGGCGAAGGCGTTGACGAAGCTCTGCATCACGTCCGGGCGGATCATGTCCGCGCCGTTACCGGCGATACGCCAGCGCGACAGGTCGAAGCGATCGCTGACGGGGCTCTGGCTGGAGATGCGACGTGCGCAGATGTCGTAGCCGAAGGTCGGCGAATAGGACGCCGAGGTGCCCTTGTTGCGGGTGATGAGGTCCAGCCATGCCAGCGGACGACGCGCGAAATCCTCGGTCTTGAGGTAATCGGCCGAGACCTGGTTGGCGATCAGCGACAGGAAGCAGCCGACGAGGCCCATGTCGTGATACCACGGCAGCCACGAGATGCAGCGGTCGCTGTCCTGGAACTGCATGCCGTGCGCGTGGCTGGCAAGGTTCGACAACAGCGAGCGGTGAGTCACCGCGACGCCGTGCGGGAAGCGGGTGGAGCCCGACGAATACTGCAGGTAGCAGATATCGTCCGGATCGGCCTTGGGCAGCGCGACTTCGGGCGCATCTTTCGCAGCGAAATCGGCCCAGGTGGCATGGGCACAGCCCTGACGCTCGGCCGCAGCGGCGGTCATCGTGGCGATCTCGTCCGGACCGATCAGCAGGATCGGGTCGGAGCTGGAGAGCTGCACGGCCAGCTGGTCGATGTAGTTGTCCTTGCCGCCGAAGCTGGTGGGCAGCGGCAGCGGCACCGGCCAGGCGCCCGCGTAGACCGCGCCGCAGAACAGCGCCGCGAAGTCCACGCCGGTTTCGGCGATGAGGGCGATGCGATCGTCCTTCTTCACGCCGCGCGCGATCAGCGCATAAGCGACCTTGAGCGCGTCTTCACGCAGCTCCGAGAAGGGGTAGACGCGCGTGAGCGTGCCGCGCGGATCGTGGAAATTGAACCCGCGTTTGCCTGTGGCGGCATAGTCCAGGGCGTCGCCAAAAGTGGCGAAATCGGCGAAAATGCGCGGCAGCGCATCCTCGTTGGGGGTGGGGATAAGTGCCTGCCCCGTATTCGGCACCAGTTCGATGGTGTCGGCCATATGATCTAACCCGTTGTAGTTATACCGTTACTCTCGCGAGACCGGCGCTTCTATCCGGTCCAATCTGAACCGGAGGTAGCTGTGTTGCGTCCCAGTACGGTCTCACGCACTCTCCCCAATCCAAGCCGACTGTGGCACGAATAGGGCAGCATGTCGGACAAGCGTCGCAATCCACAGCGTGGACCACACCCACTCGACCCATCCCGTCTGGAGGAACTGGCGCTGGCCTATGTCGCGCGTTTCGCCACGACGCAAGCCAAGTTGCGCGGTTATCTGCAGCGCAAGCTGAGGGAGCGGGGCTGGTCGGAAGAGGCCCAGGCGGAAGGACGGGGCCCCGATGTTGAGGCGCTGGTCGAGCGCTATGCACAGAAGGGCTACGTCGACGATGCCTCGTGGTCGCGGATGAAGGCGGGCAGCCTGCTGCGGCGTGGCTATGGCGCGCGCCGGGTGGGCGAGGCGCTGGGGCAGGCAGGCGTGGACGAAACCCTGCGCGCCGAGGCGCGGCCCGGCATTGCCGAGCAGCGCCGCGCGGCGCTGGTGCTTGCGCGGCGGCGCCGGTTCGGTCCTTTCGCCGTTCAGGTTGCGGAAGACCCCAAGGTGCAAGATCGGCAACTCGCCGCGATGCTGCGCGCCGGGCACCCGCTCGACATCGCGCGCCGGATCGTCGAGAGCGAGGACGCCGACGCGCTCGAGGAATGGTGCGAGTCGGAATTCGGAGACTATTGAATGCGCCTTACCCGCTCCACGCTTGCCGTTTCGCTGCTGCTGGCCTTCGCCGCGTGCTCGCAAGGGGGGCAGGAGGCCACGGCCAAGGCGTCACAGGCACAAGCTGCGGTGCATCCGATTTCCGGGCTGCCGGTCAAGGACCTCAAGGTGAAGTCGGCGAACGGCACCCACGCGTTCCGGGTGGAGGTCGCCTCGACGTTCAAGGAGCAGGAGCACGGGTTGATGTTCCGCTCCGAGATGGGCGCGGACGAGGGCATGATCTTCCCCAACAAGCCGCCGCGCCGCTCTGCTTTCTGGATGCGCAACACGGTGATCCCGCTCGACATCATCTTCATCGGCACCGACCACCGCATCCTCAACATCGCGGCGAATGCGGTGCCTTATGATGAGACGCCGCTGCCTTCGGATGGCATCGCTGCGGGCGTGCTGGAACTGAACGGCGGCCGCGCGGCGCAGCTCGGCATCAAGGCGGGCGACAAGGTCAGCTGGTAAAGGGTCAGCTGGTAAGCGGGCGTCATCCCACCTCCTTCGTCATTGCGAGCGTAGCGAAGCAATCCAGGGCAGTTTTGAACCGCCCTGGATTGCTTCGCTACGCTCGCAATGACGGGGATTGAGACGCTGCCCAATATACGAGGTGCCTCCCGCGTCCCGTCTGCCCTAGCTTGCCTCCCGAACGACATGGGGAGAGACGAATGGGTTCGCTGACGGGAAAGACGGCGCTGGTGACCGGCGGTTCGCGCGGGATCGGCCGGGAGGTGGCGCTGAGGCTCGCGGCGGACGGCGCGCGGGTCTGCATCAACTACAACAACAATGCGGCCGCTGCCGAAGAGGTCGTCTCGGCGATCCGCGATGCCGGGGGCGACGCCTTCGCCCTGCAGGCCGACGTCGGTTCGGCCGAGGCCATCGCGGCGATGTTCGCGGCCTTCGATAAAGAGGCGGACGGCCTCGACATCCTCGTCAATAACGCGGGCATCGGCGAGATGGCGACGATCGCCGAGACGGACGAGGCGCTCTACGACGCGATGATGCGGGTGAACGCCAAGGGGCCGTTCTTCGTCACGCAGGCGGCGCTGTCCCGGCTGCGGGACGGTGGGCGGATCGTGAACCTTTCGTCCATGGTGGCGCGTGCGGCTTATGCCTCGTGCGTCGCCTATGCCATGAGCAAGGCGGCGGTGGAGCATTTCACCCGCTCGCTGGGGCAGGAGCTGGGCGCGCGCGGTATCACCGTCAACGCGGTGGCGCCGGGCGCGACGATCACGGATTTCGCGCCCGCGCTGTTCAACGATCCGGCGACGGTGGACTATCTCGCCTCGGTCGCGGCGCTCGGGCGGGTGGGGCAACCGGGCGACGTCGCGCGGGTGATTGGCTTCCTGTGCGGGCCCGATGGCGCATGGGTGACGGGTCAGGTGATCGAGGCGAGCGGCGGGATGCATTTGTAGCACCCGAAGGTGCCTCTTCGCGCTTGCGTTGGGGGGCGCTTCGGGGCTAGTGCGCGGCACATGGGAATCCTGTCCAAGATCTTCACCTGGTGGGACGGCGCCACCATCGGCACCTCGCTCTGGAGCTCGCGCAATGGCGAGCATGTCGGCACTGACGCGCAGGGGAACAAGTACTATCGTTCCAAGAACGCGAAGGTGAAGACCACCGAGGGCTGGGATCGCCGCTGGGTGATCTACGCCGGCGCCAACGACGCCAGCAACGTCCCCGCCGAATGGCACGGCTGGCTGCACCACTCGTACGATGGCGTGCCCGAAAGCCATCTGCCCGCGCCGCGCATCTGGGAAGTGGACTACACCCCCAACGCCACCGGCACCGCGACCGCGTATCGCCCGCAGGGCGCGCTGGAGCGTGGCGGCCGCCGCGCTGCCGCCACCGGCGACTACGAAGCCTGGTCGCCGGAAGCCTGAGGGCTCACGCGTGATTCGCTGGAGGGCTTTGACGGCACTCTCGTTGCTGTCGGTCCTGACGGCCTGCGGTGGTGAGCCTGCGCCCGAGGCGCAGGACACCAGCGTCCCGGATGCCATCGCCGGAATGCAGGCCGGTCCTGCACAGGCCGCGAAAGGCCAGCAGATCGGCACGCCCAACAAGGACCGCGTGGTCACGCTGGGCGTCCTCAACAAGCGCAACAACCTGACGCAGGACCTGGTGATGAAGCCGGGCGAATCGCGCCGCCTCGGCAATCTCGTCGTGAAGGTCGCCACCTGCGAGAAGACGCTTCCCTGGGAAAAACCGCAGGAAGAGGGCGCCTTCGTCCAGGTCTTCGTCGAGCAACGCCGCACGACCGAGGAAAAGCTGGCCTGGAACAAGGTGTTCTCCGGCTGGCTGTTCAAGAACAACCCCGGCGCCAACGTGGTCGAGCACCCGGTCTACGACGTCTGGGTCAAGAGCTGCGCGATGAGCTTCCCGGGCGAAGAGGCCAGTCCGCAGGACGACGCGTCGCCGAGCAGGGCCTCGAACGCCTCGGGCAGTGAGAGCACTCCGGCCCCTACCGCGTCGCCGAGCGCTTCTCCGACGGCGGCCGATCCCGAGCCGGTCGAGGAACCCGCTGTCGAGCAATAGCCCGACTGGGCTGCCTGCAGCAGCGCCAGATATGTCTTCTGCGGCATCTCCACCGCGCCCAGCGAGGCGAGGTGGGAGGTCATGAACTGGCAGTCGAGCAGGGTGATGCCGCCCCGTCGCAGCGCCGCCACCAGCCAGCACAGCGCCACCTTCGACGAATCGCTGACGCGCGAGAACATCGATTCGCCGCAGAACACCCGGTCGAAGCCGACGCCGTAGAGCCCGCCGACCAGTTCGCCCTCGCGCCAGACCTCGATCGAATGCGCGTGGCCGAGGAAATGCAGGTTCTCGTAGCTGGCCTGGATGCGGTGGCTGATCCAGCTATCTCCCCCGTCATCATTGGCATCCCCGTCGCGCGCCTGTCTCGGCGCTGCGCATTCGTCCATGACTTGCGAGAAGGCGCGGTTGCAGGTCACCTCGAACCGCCCGCGCTTGAGCGTGCGGGCGAGGGAGGAGGATACGCGAAGCCCATCGAGCGGCAGCGTCGCGCGCAGGCGCGGTTCGATCCAGAAGATCTCCGGATCGTCGCGCGCGTCGGACATGGGAAATATCCCGCTGCGATAGGCGAGCATCAGGAGTTCAGGCTCGATGATCGGATTTGAGCGGGGCGCGTGCACGAAAACGTCCTAGCAGATGGGGATAACGAGCGCGAATCGACATATTCGCTCCGCCGGTCCACAATCGCCGCTTGCCATCACGCAAGTCCTTCATTAGAGGCCCCCGAGCCCGCAGGAGTGTAGCTCAGTTGGTAGAGCATCGGTCTCCAAAACCGAGGGCCGTGGGTTCGAGTCCCTCCACTCCTGCCAGCATCTTCCCAAGATCGCGATAATCTTCCCTTCGGGGAGATCCGGATGCGGGGCGCCGAAGTGTGCCTTGCACGCGGGTGCTTCGGCAAGCTCAGCATGAGCGGAAACGGGAAGACGGCTTCTTCATTCCGCTCATGCTGAGCTTGTCGAAGCACCATCGTCGGGTCACGACGTTCAATTGCGGGCCAAGTTGCTTTACGAGAGCCCGTTCGCCGATTCGGGCTACTAGCGGGAAGACACAGTCGTACATGCACGCCAGCGCGCATCCTGACGCCGTGGAGGCCGAAGCGGCCACCTCCAACTCCGGCACCGACACTTACAAGCGCACGCGCCACGAAGCCTTGTGGATGGGCATCGTCCTGTCGCTGCTGGCGATGCTCCCCGCGATCGTCGCCTGGGCGCCGCAGATGACCGACTATCCTTCGCACCTGGCCGGGTTCAAGGTCATGCTCGATCACGGGCACGACCCGTTCCTGACGCGCTATTTCCTGTTCAAGTGGGAGTGGACCGGCAATCTCGGCGCCGAGCTGCTGATGGTGCCGCTGACGAAGATCATGGGGCTGGAAGCTGCGGGCCGCTTCATCGTCGCGGCCATTCCGTTCCTTACCGGCATGGCGATCATGGCGGTGGAATGGAGCCTCAGGAAGCGCATCGGTGTTGGCGCGATCCTGGCCTTCGCGATGATCTGGTCACCCTCGTTCCTGATGGGCTTCCTCAACTATTCGCTGTCGATCGCCTTCGCGCTGTTCGTGCTGGCGGGCTGGGTGCGGCTGGAGAACTGGCGCTGGCGCTGGGCGGTGATGATCCCGGCCAGTTTCGTGGTGTGGCTGTGCCACGTCTCGGGCTGGGGCGTGATGGGCGTGCTGATCTTCGGCTATGAATGGTCGAAGCGTGCAAGCTGGCGGGACTGGCGGCCGTTCCTCAGGCCCTGGCCGCTGATCTTCCCGCTGCTGCCAATGCTGCTGGGCGTGGGTTCGAACTCCAAGGTGTCCTACGGGCGCTTCGGCGTGCTCGAATACAAGTGGCAGATCCTCTACCGCGCGATGCGCAGCTACGACATGACCTTCGACATCGCCAGCCTGTGCGTGGTGGTGGCGGTGATCGTGGCGGCGCTGGCGATCCGCCGCTTCGACGGGCGCGTCGGCTGGGCGGCGCTGATCCTGCTGATCCTGACGCTGGTGGTGCCGCGCCAGATCTTCGGCGGCGACTATGCCGACTATCGCCTGAGCACCGCCGCGCTGCTGGTCGCGTGCCTCGCGATCGACTGGCCGGTGCCGCGCTGGGGCCTCGCGCTGGCGGGCCTGCTGTTCACCGCGCGCATCGCCGTCACCACGGTGGTCTGGTACGAGGATGCGCAGACCGCGCGCCAGCTCGTCACCGCGCTCGATTACGTTCCCGAAGGCTCGCGCGTGGCGACGGCGATCGCGATTCCGCGCCGCCAGTGGTTCTTCGGCCCGTTCGAGCACTTCGGCAGTTACGCCGTGGTTCGCCGCAGTTCGATGGAGAATTCCAACTTCGCGTTGCCCGACGTCCACATGCTGTCGATGCGCGAAACTCGCTACCGTTTCAACGATCCGACGCAGCGCATTCTCTACAGCGACAGCCAGCGGATCGACTTGCGCAAGTTCAAGCCCGCGCGCCATGCCGACTACCTCTGGTACATCGGCACGAAGGCGCCGGTGGCGATCCCGGACGGGGCGCGGATCGTCTTCGCGACGCCCAACTCGTTCCTTGCACGCCTGCCGGACTCGGTGGACCTTGCAAATCCGGACAGTGGAAGCTAAATCCCCGTTTCCTCCCGACAGGCGGACTTCATCAGCCCCTCCCGGCCTCGGCCGGGGTGGCGATGGCCCCTAGGCGGAAGAATCGCAGAATTTTCCGTGACCAAAGCGGCATAGCTAAGAGAGCGACGTTAAGATGGCCAAGATCACCCCCGGCGAATTCATGCGCCAGGTTCAGGCGGAAACGCGCAAGATCCACTGGCCTTCGCGCCAGGAGACGGTCACGACCGCGATCTTCGTCGGCCTGATGACGGTGCTGCTGGCGGTGTTCTTCCTGGGCATCGACGCGCTGTTCGGCTGGGTCGTCAGCGCTCTGCTGAACGCCCTTTGATCGCCAGAATACAGGACTGAGAGAACACATGGCCCGCTGGTACATCATCCACGCCTACTCCGGCTTCGAGAGCAAGGTTAAGGAAGCCATCATCACCGAGGCCGAGCGCATCGGTCTTTCGCAGCTCGTCGAGGACGTGCAGGTTCCTTCGGAAACCGTCACCGAAGTGAAGCGCGGCAAGAAGGTCCAGACCGAGCGCAAGACGATGCCCGGCTACGTCCTCGCCAAGCTGACGCTGAACGACGACGTCTACCACCTCATCAAGAACACCCCGAAGGTCACCGGCTTCCTGGGTGCCAACAACAAGCCGCAGGCGATCAGCGAGAGCGAGGCCTCGCGCTACTTCGGCGCCGCCGAAGCCGCTGCCGCCGCGCCGCGCAAGACCGTCTCGATCGATTACGAGATCGGCGATTCGGTCAAGGTGCTCGACGGCCCGTTCGCGAGCTTCAACGGCATCGTCGAGGAACTCGACTTCGAGAAGAGCCGCGTCAAGGTGGCGGTCTCGATCTTCGGCCGCGCCACCCCGGTGGAGCTGGAATTCGAGCACGTCGAACTCAGCAAGTAAGGCGCGGGCGGGGGGCTCCCCGGATCCTTCGACACGCTCGCAGATGAGCGGTGTTGGGGGAAGGGGCGCTCTCAGTCCCGCTCATGCTGAGCGTGTCGAAGCACCATGGCCCTCGGTGGCCGGTGCAGGATAACGCAGACGCCCCGCCCGAGTGCGGGGCGTTTCGCGTTTCGGGAAACGGCGAATTAACCACTCCGGGTGCATGGATGCCCCATGCACAGGGGGCGCCTCGACGGACTGGATGGCTTGCGCGGGATCGCCGCGCTGTGCGTGTTCCTCTCGCACGTCTTCCCCGATTATCGGACCAGCGCCTATCTCGCGGTCGATTTCTTCTTCATGCTCAGCGGCTATGTCATGGCCCGCAGCTACGAGGCTCGGCTCGGCTCGGGCGGTGGGCGCGCCTTCATGCTGGCGCGCATCCGCCGCCTGTGCCCGACGATCCTGCTGGCCGGCCTTTTCGCGCTGCCCTGGCTGCTGAGCCAGCCGGACACGAGCGCGACTTTCGTGCTGGTCTG
Source organism: Novosphingobium sp. HR1a (assembly GCF_015594425.1). Taxonomy (NCBI): domain Bacteria; kingdom Pseudomonadati; phylum Pseudomonadota; class Alphaproteobacteria; order Sphingomonadales; family Sphingomonadaceae; genus Novosphingobium; species Novosphingobium sp. HR1a. The sequence continues at coordinate 14,172 of NZ_JABXWS010000046.1, read as the reverse complement.
CCTTGCGCTGCCCTTGCTCATCAACTTCCCGGCGTGGTCGATCGGCGCGGAGCTTTTCGCCAACCTCGTCCACGCGCTCGGCCTAGCGCGGCTCGGTACGCCGCGGCTGGCGCTGCTCGGCATGGTGTCGTTCGCGGCACTGGTGGTTATCGCCTGGGGGCATGGCCTCGATTTCGTACCCGGCCGGGCGGTCTGGTGGGCGATCGGCCTGCGCGCACTGGTGCCTTACATTGCGGGCATCGTCCTCCATCGCCTGTGGCGGGACCAGCCGCCTTTCGCGCCCGGTGCCTTCTTCACCTTCGCGGCGATGCCCGTCGCCCTTGCGCTCGCCACCCTGTTTCTGGCCACGCGCGGCTGGGCAGACCTGGCGTTCATGGCGCTGATCTGCCCATTGCTGATCGCCGGAGGGCTGTGCCACGGGCAGGGGAGCCGCCTCGCGCAAGCGGCAGGCGCCTTTTCGTTCCCGCTCTACGCCGCGCAGGCCCCGGCGATTCTCGCGGTGCAGGCATTCGGGCTCGGCTGGCCATGGCGCCTTGCCGCTGGCCTCGCGGCGGGCGCGCTCGTCATGATCGTGATGGAGCGCATGCACACTCCCTCGACCGGCTCGCCGGTACTGAAAGCTGCGTGAAGACATGATCACGGAACCCGTCCCAGCGAAATCCGGCACGCGGCTTGCGGCGCTCGACGGCCTGCGGGGCATCGCCGCAGCCGGGGTCGCGTTCCTCTATCACCCGCTGCTGGAACTGGACCCGGCGGTCATGGCGAAGGCGCCCGCGCCGATCGTCTGGCTGCGCGACTGGGGCTGGAGCTTCGTCGATCTGTTCTTCCTGATCTCGGGCTTCATCTTCGCCCATGTCTACTTGCGTGAGCGGCGGCTCGACCGCGCGGGCCTTGCGGACTTCGCGGTCGCGCGCATCGCCCGGCTCTATCCGCTGCATCTGCTGACCTTCGCGATCTGCGTCGTGCTGTTCCTCGGCGCGCCCGAGAACACCTGGTACGCCTTTCTCGCGCACCTGTTGATGATGCAGGCGTTCGTCGAGCCGCTGGGCCACACCTTCAACGGCCCGAGCTGGTCGATTTCGGTCGAACTGGCCTGCTACACCCTGTTTGCGCTGGGTGCGGTCAGCGGAGAGCGGACGCTGCGCTGGGTAACGGCGGCGGCGATCCTTGTGCCGGTCGGCTATCTCGTATTCTTCGCCAGCGCAGGCGGCCCGTGGATCGCCGACTGCATTCCGCGCGGCCCCTTGGGCTTCTTCCTCGGGCAAGTGCTGTGGCGCTGCCGGGAGCGGATCGCGCGCGTTCCCGCTATTGTGCTGGTCGCGCTCATGGCGACGGGCCTGCTGCTCGACATGGGCCGCTTTTCGCCCTTGCTGCCGCTATGCCTGCTGGCCTGGCCTGCCGCGCTGTGCCTGTCGCTGCGCATTCCGGCATTGGCGAGCCGTCCGCTGCTGTGGCTGGGAGATCGCAGCTATTCGATCTACCTCGTCCACTTCCCGCTGCTTCTCGTCTGCATCCCCACGATCGAGAGCACCACCAGCGACTGGATCGCGGCGGCCATGTTGCTTGGTTTTGCCGCCGTGGTGCTGGTGCTTGGCGATATGGCCTATCGCCGCCTCGAAGTGCCTTCGCGCCGCGCGATTCGCGGGCTATGGCAGCGCCGCCGCAACGTTGTGGCGCAAGGCGCGGTTGCCGCCTGAAACGGGCTCTTTCCTTTCCTGCGCTTTTCCTATAGGGGCGCCCCCTTCGGACATGGCCTTGCCGTGCCCGATTCCCTGCGGGAGGGGCGCTGATCACACGGCGGCCCGCCAAAACCGCTAGACATGAGCCTCGGGAAACCGGGGCGACAGTGTGAAAAGGAGCGGCCCCATGGCCAAGAAGATTACCGGTTACATCAAGCTGCAGGTTCCTGCAGGCAAGGCCAACCCGTCGCCGCCGATCGGTCCGGCTCTGGGTCAGCGCGGTGTGAACATCATGGAATTCTGCAAGGCGTTCAATGCCGCCACGCAGGAACTCGAGAACGGCATGCCGATCCCGACCATCATCACCGTCTACGCCGACCGCAGCTTCACCTTCGTCACGAAGACGCCGCCTGCCACCTTCCTCATCAAGAAGGCCGCCGGTCTGAAGTCGGGCTCGAAGGAGCCGGGCAAGATTTCCGCCGGTAAGATCGCGCGTTCGAAGCTGTCCGAGATCGCCCAGGTCAAGATGGCCGACCTCAATGCCAATGACATCGAGGCCGCAACGAAGATCATCGAAGGTTCCGCTCGCGCGATGGGCCTCGAAGTGGTGGAGGGCTGAGCCCATGAAGCAGACCAAGAACCAGAAGGCTCTCGCAGCCAAGCTCGGCGACAACATGAAGCTCTACGGCGTTGACGAAGCGCTGCAGACCCTGCGTGACGTCAAGGCCACCAAGTTCGACGAGACCATCGAAGTCGCGATGAACCTGGGCGTCGATCCCCGCCACGCCGACCAGATGGTCCGCGGCATGGTTTCGCTGCCCGCAGGCACCGGCAAGACCGTTCGCGTCGCCGTGTTCGCCAAGGGTGACAAGGCTGCCGAGGCTCTCGCCGCCGGTGCCGACAAGGTTGGCGCCGAAGACCTCATGGAAGACATGCAGGCCGGCAACCTCGACTACGACCGCGTCATCGCCACCCCGGACATGATGGGCGTCGTCGGCCGTCTCGGTAAGCTGCTGGGCCCCAAGGGCCTGATGCCGAACCCGAAGCTGGGCACCGTCACCCCGAACGTGACACAGGCCGTGAAGGACGCCAAGGGCGGCCAGATCGAGTTCCGCGTCGAGAAGCAGGGCATCATCCACGCCGGCATCGGCAAGATGTCGTTCTCGGACGCCGATCTGAAGACCAACTTCTCGGCTTTCGTGGACGCCATCGTCAAGGCGAAGCCCTCGGGCGCCAAGGGCAAATACGTCCGCAAGATCTCGCTCTCGTCCTCGATGGGCCCGGGCCTCAAGATCGACACCACCGAGATCGCCGGCGCCTGATTTCAGCGCTGACGTAAACGGACTTGAAGGGCCGGGAGGGAAACCTCCCGGCCCTTTTCGTTTGTGTCCCATTGGCGGGCTCGGTCGCGACCCTTCGACAAGCTCAGGGTGAGCGGGGTTCGTGATATGTCGCGTTAGCCCCATGCCCCCGTTCCCCACGCCCACTCAGGCTGAGCTTGTCGAAGCCCGCCCCGGCGGTGTGTTCTCCGCCCCGTTTACGCTCGCCGCGATCGGGTGTATTGGCGTGCTGTACATATGTTCAGCATAACGCCGGGAGAGACGGCCAGATGGCTATCCGTTTCGAAGACATCAAGGAATTCATCGGTTCGCGCGTGCTCTGGGACGACCGCGCCGACTTGTTCACGCCCGAGGCTGCCGCAGCGATTCGCGCCAAGGTGGAGGAGCGCACCGTTGTGGTGTTCCCGCAGGCGAACCTCACCGACCAGGAGCAACTCGCCATCACCGAGGCGATGGGCGAGAAGATCCGCCTGACCGCGCGCAACAACGTGCAGAGCAACGATCAGGACGTCTACCAGGTCACGCTGGACGAGAAGATCAACCCGCAGCCCGAATATGTGCTGGGCACTTTCTTCTGGCACATGGACGGCATCACCGTGGACATGCCGCCGCCCTTCGCGACGCTGCTGTCCTGCCGCATCGCGCCCGACAAGGGCGGCGAGACCGAGTTCGCCAGCACTTATGCCGCTTACGAGGGCCTTCCCGAAGAGGAGAAGCAGGCGCTCGAGGGCCTGAAGGCGGTGCATTCGGTGCGCGCGAGCCTCTCGCCGATCGCCGACGCCATCCCGGAAAAGCACCGCGAGAAGGTGCTCGGCATTGGCCTGATCAAGGAGCATCCGCTGGTGTGGACGCACGAGTCGGGGCGCAAGTCGATGGTCATCGGCACCACGGCGGACCACATCGTCGGCATGGAAGTCCCGGCGGGCCGCGCCATGCTGATCCGCCTGCAGGAATGGGCGGCGCAGCCCGCGTTCTCGCTGCGGCACAAGTGGACCAAGGGCGATTTCGTGATCTGGGATAACACCGGCGCGATGCACCGGGCGATCCCCTACGACAAATCGACCGGGCGCATGATGCACCGCACCTCGATCGCCGGGACCGAGGCGGTCGCGGCGTAACGTTACGTCGTCCCGGACTTGATCCGGGACCGCTGGCGGTGAACGGCCCACAGAGCCGCGTGGGATGCGGGGGCTTCGACAAGCTCAGCCTGAGCGGGATTGATAGGGCATTACACTAACTCCGCTCACCCTGAGCTTGTCGAAGGGTCGCAGCTGAGCTTGTCGAAGCCCCCGCCGACGATCAGCGCAGGTTGGCCGCCGTGTAGCACTCGACAAGGTAAGCCAGTGGGCGTCCGTCGGGCAGGACCAGCATTGCCTGATGCGTCGAGATCGTGTCCGCCGGGCAATTCTCCGCCGGTCCCGCCACCGTCGCGAGCGGACGCCGCTTGAACCCGAGCGGGGCGACGACTTTGCCGAACGGTGTATCCGTTGCGCGCAGAGCCTCGTTCATCGCGGGCGTCAGCCGTGCCGGGACGTACCAGTTCCACGCGACCGAAAGCACCGTGCCGCCGCAGCTCAGGCGCACATTGCGCAAGGCGAAAGTTTCGCCGTCCGCAAGCCGGAGATGCTCGCGCATCGCTGCGGGAGGAGCCTCGCCGCCGGTGGCCAGCGTCTGCGCGGTGATCCGCGGATCGGTGACGCCGCGCATGCCGCACCACTCCTCCAGCGCCAGGGTTGCGCTGTCGTGGCGGCGCAGGACCGTCTCGAACTGTTCCAGCGTGGCGGCGGGCATCGCAGGCGAAGTCGCGGAAGCCATCACGGCCATGATCGCAGCTGGCGCCGCAAGCTCAAATGCCACCGGGCACCGCCGGGCGGCCCATCGCCGCCAGTCCTTCGACGAGCGCGCGGGTGCAGGCGGAGAGATCCTCGGCGCTGACCGAACGGATCACGAAATTTGCGCCAGTGCGCCCTTCGCCCCAGAACGGGTAGGAGCCGATCTGGCAGGTCTCGAACGTCTTTTCGGTTTCGCGCAGCAGTTCGGCCACTTCGCTTTCGCCCACCCAGCACCCGACCGTCTCGGACAGCAACGGCGCGCCGCCCTCAAGCTGGCCGGAAAGTGCGTCGAGCATGCCTGCGGTGATGCTGGGCACGCCGGCCATGATGAACACGTTGCCGCAGCGGATGCCCGGCGCGCCGGTGTAGCGATTGGGGATCAGGCTGGCACCGTCCGGCGTGCGCGCCATCCGTAGGCGTGCTTCGGTCAGGCCGCCGCGCGTGGTGTAGTATTCTTCCAGGATCGCGCGGGCTTCGGGATGGACGATGACCGGCACGCCCAGCGCCTCGGCGATGGCGTCCACGGTGATGTCGTCATGCGTGGGGCCGATGCCGCCGGTGGTGAAGCAGTAGTCGTTGCGCGCGCGCAGGGTGTTCACCGCCTCGACGATGGACGGCGTCTCGTCGGCGACGACGCGCACTTCCTTCAGACGGATACCCTGGATCTGCAGCCAGGTGGCGACCTGGGCGATGTTCTTGTCGTGCGTGCGGCCCGAGAGGATTTCGTCGCCGATGACGACGAGGGCGGCGGTGAAGATTCGCTGCTGGGAAGCCATGGCGGTATCGCTAGGGCAAATGGGCGCGCGGGGCTAGGGGGCTCGCAAATCTGCTCGCGGGTGCAAAAAGAAAGGGCCGGTCCGAAGACCAGCCCTGTAGAAGTTTTGGGAGAGGATGCCTGAAAGGCGAGTTCCTTATGTTCGGAATCGCGCTTTGCTGCAAATGCGAAAAGATTGAGCAAAGTTGCAAGGAATGCAACTTGAAGCGTGTACGTGGGAAACCGTGGTTTTGTGCGGTTGCGCGTCAGATCGGCCAGATTGCGCGATAATAGGCGGAATCCCAGAACATCCATTCGAAGCGCGTTGCATTGCGGAACGCGGTGACCATGGCTGCGCGCGTCGCGGCCGTGGCGTTTTGCGCGGCTTCATCGACAAGGGCGCGGACGCGGTCGGTCGCTTCGCCGAACGCGGGCGCGGCGTACGTGTCGATCCAGGCGGCATAGGGATTGGGCGAGGCGGCGCGCGGCTTCACGTCGCAGCCGACCTCCCAGTAGACCCAGAAGCACGGGAGGATGCCCGCGATCAGTTCCTCGTAGCTCCGCGTTGCGGCCAGTGCGGACAGGTAGCTGGTGTAGCCGAGGCATGCGGGCGTCGGCTCGCTGGCCGCCGCGATCTCGGCGGTGACGCCGAACTGGGCGAAGAATGCCTGGTGCAACGCTTCCTCGACCTGCACGGCGACTTTGGCTCCGTCGGAGAATTCGAGGCGGCCGCTCGCGGTCGGTGCGCGCGCCGCGGCGAGAGCGAGGGCGCGGGAATACTCGGCGAGGTAGAGGCTGTCCTGCACGATGTAATGCCGGAAACTTTCGGGCGCGAGCGTTCCGGCGGCCAGTTCGTTCAGGAAGGGGTGATCGAGGATCGCCCGGCGCAGCGGTGCGACGTCTTCCCAGACCGTTTGGCAAAAGCTCATGCGCGAAGTTCCCTCGGATGCGAAAGTCGGGCGCGCTTAAAGCAGGATCAATTGCGAATGACCATCTTCGTCGCTGCGATCGCAATGACGAAAGTGCCGGGGGACCATGCCTCGCGGCGCGGAACGCAGGCAAAAAGAAAGGGCCGGTCCGAAGACCAGCCCTGTAGAAGTTTTGGGAGAGGATGCCTGAAAGGCACCCCCCATATGCTTTCGGAGGGTGATTCCCGCAAACGCGAAAACCATTACATAAGTTGCATGTCTTGCAACGGTCGCCCTCTGTGCGCTGAGCGTCAACTTTGCAAAACGGCCCCATAGAGGTCGTGCTCGTCCGCATCTTCGACGAGAACTTCAACGATATCACCGACTTGCAGCCCACCAGCGTCGCGCAGGAAGACGTTTCCGTCGATCTCGGGAGCGTCCGCCTGCGAGCGGCCGGTTGCACCGACGTCACCGTCTTCGTCCGCTTCGCCCACTTCGTCGATGATGACGGGCAGCACGCGGCCGACCTTGGCGGCGAGCTTCGCGGCGCTGATCGCGGCGGTCTTTTCCATGATCCGCTGGTAGCGCTCTTCCTTGACCTCTTCCGGCACCGGATCGGGCAGGTGGTTCGCCGAGGCACCCTCGACCGGTTCGAAGCGGAAGGCGCCGACGCGGTCGAGCTGCGCTTCGTCGAGCCAGTCGAGCAGGTACTGGAAGTCCGCCTCGGTCTCGCCGGGGAAGCCGACGACGAAGCTGGAGCGGATCGCGATATCCGGGCAGATCTCGCGCCACTTGTGGATGCGGTCGAGCACCTTGGCCTCGTTCGCCGGGCGCTTCATCGCCTTGAGCACCGACGGCGCCGCGTGCTGGAACGGGATGTCGAGGTAGGGCGTGATCAGCCCTTCGGCCATCAGCGGGATGACGTTGTCGACGTGCGGGTAGGGGTAGACGTAGTGCAGGCGCACCCACGGCTTGCGGCCCTGTGCGTCCTTCAGGCCGCCGAGTTCGCGGGCAAGGTCGGTCATGTGGGTGCGGACCGCGTGGTCCTTCCACATGCGTTCCTCGTGGCGCACGTCGACGCCGTAGGCCGAAGTGTCCTGGCTGATGACGAGCAGTTCGCGCGTCCCGGCCTGCACCAGCTTTTCCGCTTCGCGCAGCACCGCGTCGATGCGGCGGCTTGCCAGCTTGCCGCGCAAGGACGGGATGATGCAGAACGAGCAGGCGTGGTTGCAGCCCTCGGAGATCTTGAGGTAGCCGTAGTGGCGCGGCGTCAGCTTCACGCCGGCGTCGTCGTAGGCCTGCGGGATCAGGTCGAGGTAGGGCGAGAGTTCGGGCGGGGCTGCCTCGTGCACCGCCTCGACGACCGCCTCGTACTGATGCGCGCCGGTCACCGCGAGGACTTGCGGGAACTTGGCGCGGATCGCTTCCGCCTCGTTGCCCATGCAGCCGGTCACGATCACGCGGCCGTTCTCGGCGATCGCCTCGCCGATGGCGGCAAGGCTTTCTTCCTTGGCAGAGTCGAGGAAGCCGCAGGTGTTGACGAGCACGACATCGGCGCCGGAATAGTCCGGGCTCATGTCGTAGCCGTCCGCGCGCAGGCGGGTGAGGATGCGCTCTGAATCGACGAGCGCTTTCGGGCAGCCGAGGCTGACCATGCCGACTTTCGGCGGGGAGGGGAGTTCGATAGCCATGGGATTGGCGCGCCCGATACCCGCAAATGGCGTCCGAGTCACGAAAAACGAATTTTGCGGGTGATTCGCAAAACTTGCACAAGTGCACGGAGCCTGCAAGACAGGGCGCCGCACTTAGGGAAGGATTGGAAATGGGTCCGGTGAACTGGCTGGCGGTCGTGCTGGCTGCAGCGCTCGCGGTAGCGGCGGGCGTCGTGTGGAACACCGTGCTGTTCCGTGACGGACGCCAGATCGTCCCCGGCAGTTCCGAACGTGCGGGCGGTTACATCACTATGGCCGTGGTGTTCCTCATCAGCGCGGCGATGCTGGGCCATGCGCTCGCCCGGATCGGCGCCGAGACGCTGGCGGCGAAGCCCTGGCTCTACTTCATGCAGAGCGGCGGACTGGCGATCGCCTTCGTCATGCCTGCGGTGTGGCTGACGCACTCACGCAGCCGCACCGAGCCCGCGCGCCGGGTGATCGACTGCGCGTTCTGGCTGGTCGCCTACCTGGCGATGGGGCTGGTGTTCTGGGTATTCGGGTAAGGTTGCTGCAAACACTGTCGTCATCCCAGCGCAGGCTGGGACCGCTGGCGGCTGTGCGCCCAACTCTCGTCAGAGTGCCTCGATGCTATGTGGGTTCTTGCGGCAAGCGATCCCAGCCTGCGCTGGGATGACGAGATTTGCTGCGATAACTTTGGAATAGACTTCAAGGCGTGACCGCGATCTCCACGATCATATCGCCGGCCTCCAGCACTTTCGCGCCGGGCTCCCAGAAGCCGATGCACTGCTCGCCGCGATAGATGCGCACGCCTTTGCCGGTGGCCAGTTGATCCAGAGACTTGCCGACTTCCTCCGGGCGCACCGGCCGTTCGACCAGCTGCACCCGCCCATCCACCGAGGCGAGGTCGGACATGTACTCGGCGATATGCTGCCCCTCCGCCGAGCCTGCCAGCAGCAGGCCGGTGAAGCGCACGGGATTGATGACGTTGTCCGCGCCCGCCTGCCGCGCCAGCAGTTCGTTGTCGTCGGCGCGGACCACCACGGTGATCGGCACGCCGGGCGCGAGGTGGCGCGCGGTCAGCACGATCAGGATCGAGGTGTCATCGCGCCCCGCCGAGACGAGGATCGTGCGCGCAGCGTCGATCCTCACGGCGGCCAGCGTCTCGTCGCGGGTGGCGTCGCCTTCGAGCACGTTGCAGCCCTGCTGCTCGGCATGGCGCAGCCGTCCCGCAGACGGATCGACGACGACGATGCAGGCCGGGTCGGTGCCGCGCGCGATCAGTTCCTGTACCGCCTGCGAGCCGCTGACCCCGAAGCCCAGCACGACGACATGGTCGGACAGGCGTTCCTGAATGCGCTTCATGCGCCAGCTCTCCCAGCTATGCTTGATGAAGTAATTGTAGGCGGTGCCCACGAAGATGAAGATCACCGCGAAGCGGATCGGCGTGACGATCACCGCCTCGATCAACCGCGACTTGTCGCTGACCGGCGCGATGTCGCCGAAACCGGTCGTGGTGATCGAGATCATCGTGAAATAGAACACGTCGAGGAAGCTGACGGTCCCGTCGTGCGTGTCCTTGAGGCCGTCGCGGTCGATCCAGTGCAGCAGCACCACAAGCATCACCAGCGCGAAGGCGCCGCCCAGCCTGAGGCCAAGGTCCGCCCATACCGGCAGGTCCACCGCGCGCTTGAGCGGTTTCGCCAGCTTGGGAGGCAGTTTCGGCTTCTTCATGCCGGTGATCAGGGGGCCTTGGGTAACTGGCCCAGAGGATCGACGGGCTGACCGTCCTGCCGCACTTCGAAGTGCAGTTCGCTGCCCTTGGCACGCCCGGTGTCACCGACCAGGCCCACGCGTTCCCCGGCGGCGACTTTCGCGCCTTCCTTCACCGTGACGCGGCTGAGGAAGCCGTAGGCGGTGAACCAGCCGTCGCCGTGGTCGAGCACGACGAGGTTGCCGAACTGGTTCTTCTCTGCCCCCGCGAACTTGACGGTTCCGGCAGCGGCCGCACGGACCATCGTGCCCTTGGCGGCAGGAATATCGATGCCGTCGTGGTAGTCGGAACCCGTCGTGTACCCGCGCCGCACGGTGCCTGCCAGCGGCCACGCGAACCGCGCGGAGCGAGGTGCCGGGGCCGCAACCACCGGCTTGGGTGCGGGCACGATGGTCTTCGCCGCACCCTTGGGTGGTTCGATCAGCGTCGGGATCAGCAGGTTCTGGCCCGGCTTCACCGGCGCGGCCGGATCGAGGTTGTTGGCGAGCGCGATCTGCTCCCACGGAACGGCGGTGTCCATCGAGATCGAGAAGCCGGTTTCCCCGGTCTTCACCAGATGGCGGCCGGTGCGCGGAATCCGCAGCTTCTGGCCGACGCGCACGTCATAGGGCGGCTGCAGGCCGTTGGCTTCGGCGATGAGGATGCGGGGCACCTTGGCGCGCGCGGCGATACCGCCGAGCGTTTCGCCGGTGGCGACGAGGTGTTCGGTCTCATACTCGGGCGCACCTGCGGCGGCCGGGGTGCGAGCCTCGATCACGCGGGCGGCGGTGGCGACCTTCTTCGCGGCAGGCGCTGCGGTGTCGGCAGCGCGGGCTACTTGCGCGGCTTTGCCGTCACGCGGGATTGCCAGCTTCTGGCCGACGCGGACCACGTAAGGTTCCTTAAGCGCGTTGGCCTTGACGATGGCGCTGGTCGAAACGCCCGCGCGGTTGGCGATGCCGTTCAGGGTTTCGCCGGACGCGACGACGTGGACCGTCTCTTCCTCTTTGGGAGCGGCGGCATAAGCGGGCGTGCTCGCAAGGGCGGCAGCGAGGAAGAGGGCGCGCTTCATCAGGCGAAACGCTCCGCCAGCGCCTGCAGCGAGGCGTCGTGGGTAAGGTCGAGGTGCAGCGGCGTCACCGCAATGTAGCCCTCCGAGATCGCCTCGAGGTCGGTGTTGTGGCCCAGCGTGTGCTCGATGCCGTGGAGGCCGAACCAGTAATACGGGAAACCACGCGGATCGCGGCCCTCGACGACCGATCCGCGCGCGTAGTCGTGGAAGCCCTGACGCACGACGCGGATGCCCTTGATCGCATCGGCGGGCAGCGCCGGGAAGTTGACGTTGACCAGCGTGCGCGGCGCGAAAGGCTGGTCGAGCAGCGGTCGCAGCACTTTGGCGCCCCATGCTTCGGCGGCGGCGAAGTCCACGCCGTCGCCCATGTCCTCGCGCGAGGGGACCTGGCTGAGCGCGATCGAACGGATGCCCGCCAGCGCGCCTTCCAGCGCGGCCGAGACGGTGCCCGAATACGTCACGTCATCGCCGAGGTTGGCGCCGCGATTGACGCCCGAGAGGATCAGGTCGGGCGGCCCGGGCAGCGCCTTGCGCAGGCCCATCGTCACCGAATCGGTCGGCGTGCCGGTCACCGAGAAGCGCTTTTCCGCGTGCTGGCGCATCCGCACCGGGCGGGTGAGCGTCAGCGAGTGCCCCGCGCCGGACTGTTCCTCGCTCGGCGCGCAGATCCAGATGTCGTCGGAAAGCTGCGCGGCGATCTTCTCCAGCACATAGAGGCCGGGGGCGTTGATGCCGTCATCATTGGTGAGGAGAATGCGCATATTCATGCCTTTAACCATAGTTGCGCGTAGGCGTCGCGCTAAAATCCCATCCTTCGACAGGCTCAGGATGAGCGGAGGAGGGAAAGTCGCTCTCCTCCCGCTCGGCCTGAGCTTGCCGAAGGCCCTGCGGGCTGGGTGCTACGCCAGCACCTCAAGCTTCTCGATCCCGCCCATCCACGGCTTTAGAGCCTCGGGAACAAGAACCGAGCCGTCTTCCTGCTGATAGTTCTCCAGCACCGCGACGAGCGTGCGGCCGACCGCGAGGCCCGAACCGTTGAGCGTGTGCACGAACTCGGTCTTCTTCGAGCCTTCCGGCTTGTAGCGCGCGTTCATGCGGCGGGCCTGATAGTCGCCGCAGTTCGAGATCGAGCTAATCTCGCGGTAAGCGGCCTGACCCGGCAGCCAGACTTCGAGGTCGAAGGTCTTGCGCGCCGTCGCGCCCATGTCGCCCGCGCAGAGCAGCACCTTGCGGTAGGGCAGGCCGAGTGCTTCGAGAATGCCCTCGGCGGCCTTGACCATGCGCTCGTGCTCCGCCTCGCTCTCTTCCAGCTTGGCGATGGTGACGAGTTCGACCTTCTCGAACTGGTGCTGGCGGATGAACCCGCGCGTGTCACGCCCGGCCGCGCCCGCTTCCGAGCGGAAGCAGGGGGTGAGGGCGGTCATGCGCAGGGGCAGTGTCTCGGGGTTCAGGATGTCGCCCGAAACCGCGTTGGTCAGCGAGACTTCGGCCGTCGGGATCAGCCAGCGGCCGTCGGTGGTCCTGAACAGATCCTCGGAGAACTTGGGCAACTGGCCGGTGCCGTAGACGGCCTCGTCCTTGACCAGCAGCGGCACGGCGCATTCCATGTAGCCGTTGGTCGCCGTCTGCGTGTCGAGCATGAACTGCGCGAGCGCGCGGTGCAGGCGCGCCATCTGGCCCTTGAGGAAGGTGAAGCGCGCGCCCGACAGCTTCGCGCCCGTCTCGAAATCGAGGCCGAGTGCGGGGCCGAGGTCGGCATGTTCCCTGGGCGTGAAGGCGAATTCGCGCGGCGTGCCCCAGCGCGAGACTTCGACGTTCTGCGATTCGTCCTCGCCGTCCGGCACTTCGGCGACGGGAATGTTGGGCAGGCCCGCCAGCGCGTCCTGAAGCTGCGCGGAAAGTGCCTTCTCCTCGGCTTCGAGCGCGGGGAGGGTATCCTTGAGCGTCGCGACTTCGGCCTTGAGTGCCTCGGCCGTGGCGGTGTCGCCCGAACCCATGGCCTTGCCGATCGCCTTGGAGGCTTCGTTGCGGCGGTTCTGCCCTTCCTGCATGCGCGTCGCGACGGCGCGGCGCTGCTCGTCGAGGGCGACGAGGCTGGCGGCAACGGGCGCTACGCCCCGGCGGGCGAGGCCGGCGTCGAAGGCTTCGGGATTTTCGCGGATCTGGCGGATGTCGTGCATAGTGCCGCTGCCTATGCCGCGCGGGCGTTGCGCCCGCAAGACGCCGCGCCGGTTTATGACGCCGATCGGCCGTTGAAACGTGCTTATGGCCCGACATTGCAATCGGCAACAACGCGGCAAGGGGATCGTTGCACCGGTGACAGCCGCCGCAGGGCTGTCGGACCCGGAGTGCGTGAATTGCTCGAAGAAGACCCGAACGATCCGATGAACGAACGCCACGCCTCGCCCGGCACGCGCAAGGGCGTGCGAAAGATCGTCTGGATGGCGGCGGGGCTTGCCGTGATGTTCGTGATCGCGGCGGGAATCGCCGCCACCTCGATCGGTGTGCTGCAGCGTCCCGGTGCCGATCCGGGCGCCGTGCAGAAGGCACCGGCCGATTAGGACGCAGCCGCAATGCGGTTGGATGCAAGATCAGTTTCAGGAAGATCGCCGGAGGCGAAGTCACCATCCTTGGAGAAGGATGGTGGGCGCGACAGGGATTGAACCTGTGACCCCACCCGTGTGAAGGGTGTGCTCTACCGCTGAGCTACGCGCCCGCTCCGTTAGCGGAAGCGCGCCTTTAGACAGGCCGGATCGAATTGACAAGCGGGGAATGCAAGATAAATCGCTGCCACATGACTGAAGATAACACCACGCCCGAATCCGCCCCCGTCACCTCCGGTACGCCCAATGCCGGTTCCGACGTGCCGCCCGATCACCTCGCGATCAATCCGCGCAGCCCCTTCTTCGATCAGGATAAGCTGCAGCGCGGCGTCGGCATCCGTTTCAAGGGCACCGTGCGCACCAATGTCGAGGAATATTCCATTTCCGAAGGCTGGGTACGCGTGCAGGCGGGCAAGACGCTCGACCGCAAGGGCAATCCGCTTACCGTCAAGCTGATGGGGCCGGTCGAGGCATGGTACGAAGACCTCGGAGAGAACCCGCCGGTCGCGAAGAAAGACTGAACTCCCGGAACGAAAAGCGCGCCGTCGCATGGGCGAGTGC